>NZ_JBYSXG010000005.1:0-125385 GCF_058782005.1 Sphingomonas sp. FW306-1B-B10E | reverse complement strand
CGCCTGCACCCGCGCCCCCAGCCCCTGAGCCCGTGATTGCAGAGGACGCTGCGTCGATCGTGGTCACGGGCAGTCGCGTCGCGTCGTCGCGCGCGGCGCCACGGTTCGCGGCAAAGCCCGGCGTCAACGTGGGCAGAGCCGAGGCGCGCGCGCAAAGGGTTGCCGGGATCGCATCGAACGCGGGAATCGCAACCGCGCGGCGCGGCGACTGGAATGCCTGTACCGTCAACGATCCCGAGCCGGGCATGGCCGGTTGCGGCCGCCTCGTCGACACCGACGCCAAGGGCCCGGCGGGTGAGGCGGCGCAACGCGTCTCGGACGGATTGGCGCAGGCCCGGCGCGGCGACTTGAACGGCGCGCTGGCGGCGCTCGATCAGGCGGTGAAGCTGCAGCCCCGCGCCGCCTTTGCCTATCTCAACCGCGGGCTCCTCCACCAGCGCCGCGGCGACGTCGAGCAGGCCAGTGCAGATCTCGACCGCGCCGTTCGCTACGCGCCGCACGCCGCGCGCAACTATTATGCGCGCAGCCTCCTGCGCCGCGAACGCGGCGACAGTCGCGGTGCCGATGCCGACGCCGCGCGCGCAGTCGAACTCGACCCGCGCTACGCCGCCCTGATCGACTGAGCAGGGCGCGCTAGCCGCACAGGAAACGCTCGAGATCGTCGCAGCCGCCGATCCGCTGCTCGCCGATGAACACTAGCGGGGTCGTTTGGAGGCCATGCTCCGCCTTGATCGCCTCGACTTCCTCGCGCGACTGCAGCAGCCGATCGTCGACCTCATAGCCGTTCTCGACGAGCAGCGATCGCGCGCGAACGCCGAAGGGACAAACATGGTCCGGCAAGACCATCCGGTAGAGCGTCGCGCGGCGGTCGTCGGGCATCGGGCCTCCTCCAACTGAAGGAAACATCAACGCCCGGCGCGCGCTTTCGCCCAAGCTCAGATATCATTGAGCTCGTCAAAGACCTCGTCGGACAGCTCCAGCGACGCCGCCGCGAGATTCTCGCGAAGATGATCGACTGAGGAGGTGCCGGGGATCAGCAGGATGTTGGGCGACCGCCGCAACAGCCACGCCAGCGCGACCTGCATCGGCGTCGCGCCGACCTTGGCCGCCACTTGCGACAAGGTCTCGGACTGCAGCGGGCTGAAGCCGCCGAGCGGGAAGAAGGGAACATAGGCGATCCCGTCCTCGGCCAGCGCGTCGATCAGCGCATCGTCGCCGCGATGCGCGAGATTATATTGGTTCTGCACGCAGACGATCTCGGCGAGTCCGCGCCCCTCCTCGACCTGCGCGGCGGTCACGTTGCTGAGCCCGATATGGCGGACGAGGCCCTGGCGCTGGAGATCTGCCAATGCCCTGAGCGGCGCGGCGATCGATCCTTCGGCCGGCCCGTGCACGTCGAACATCACCCGCAAATTGACGACTTCGAGCGTCTCGAGCCCTAGATTGCGCAGATTGTCCTCCACGGCCCGCGCGAGATCGTCCGGGCCGAAGGCCGGAAGCCATGAGGCATCTTCGCCGCGGCGCGCACCGATCTTGGTGACGATCACCAGGTCCTCGCCATAGGGCGCCAGCGCCTCGCGGATGAGCTGGTTGGTGATGTGCGGACCGTAAAAGTCCGACGTGTCGATATGGTCGACGCCGGCCGCCACCGCCGCGCGCAGGACGGCGAGCGCCGCGTCGCGGTCGCGCGGCGGCCCGAACACGCCGGGTCCGGCAAGCTGCATTGCGCCATAGCCAAGCCGCTTCACGGTGCGGCCACCCAGATTGAAGCTGCCTGCTCGATCGATCGTCTGCATGCTCGTCTCCTTCGCTCGGCATCAAATAGGCGCTGGATACTGATCCGATAATCCGACACGATCCGCACAGGCTGTACGGATTCTCGAACAATGACTCCCGATCTCGGCGACCTGAATGCGTTTCTCGCGGTGGCGCAGGCGCGCGGTTTCCGGGAGGCCGCGCGGATCAGCGGCGCCAGCGCGTCGAGCCTCAGCGAGGCGGTGCGCCGGCTGGAGACGCGGCTGAGCGTCCGCCTGCTTCACCGAACGACCCGCAGCGTCACACCGACCGAGGCCGGCGCGCGGCTGATCGACCGGCTGGGCCCCGCGCTCGGCGAAGTCGAGGCGGCGCTCGACGTCGTGACCAGCTTTCGCGACGGCCCCACCGGCACGCTACGCCTCAACGTGCCGGTGAGCGTGACGCGGCTCGTGCTGCCCGCGATCCTGCCGGGGTTCCTCGCGGCCTATCCCGGCATCCAGGTGGAGATCATCGCGGAGGACAGCTTCGTCGACGTGCTGGCATCGGGCTGCGACGCGGGCGTGCGCTATGACGAACGGCTGGAACAGGACATGATCGCCATCCCGATCGGCCCGCGCACCCAATGCTTCGCCACCGCCGCGGCACCGGCCTATCTGGAGCGCCGTGGCCGTCCGGCGCACCCGCGCGACCTGCTCGATCACGCCTGCCTGCGCGGCCGCTTCGCGAGCGGGGCGATCGCCGGCCCGTGGGAATTCGAGCGCGAAGACGAGATCGTCCGTATCGAGCCCGACGGGCCGCTGGTGGTGCGCATCGGCGCGGGCGCCGACCTTATCGTCGACATGGCGCTTGCCGGCACCGGCATCGTCCATCTGTTCGAAGGCTGGCTTCGCCCGCATCTGGCCAGCGGCGCGCTGGAACCGGTGATCGAGGACTGGTGGCAGCCGTTCTCGGGCCCGTTCCTTTATTATTCGGGCCGCCGGCTGGTGCCGCCGCCGCTGCGGGCATTCATCGATTTCCTGAAGGCGCCCGCCGGCGGCACGGCGGAGTTCGACTTGTAACCGCGATAGCCGAAGTTGGTTTGTTTCCCCACCGAAGAAGTGGGAATGACCGGATCGCCAAAGGGAGAGCGAGATGGATGTGACACGGCGTGGGGTGCTGCTGGCAGGCAGCGGATCGGCCTTCGGGCTGTTCTCATGGCAGGCCGAGGCGCAGTCGCGCCGCGCCAAGCGCCAACTCGCGCTGCCCCGCCGGCCCAAGGCGCGCCCGCGCAACATCCTGATCGTGCTCACCGACGACCACCGCTACGACGCGATGGGGTTCATGAAGGCGCAGAGCTTCGGTGAGACCCCGACGCTCGACCGGCTCGCGCGCGAAGGCGTGCACTTCAAGAACGCGTTCGTCACCACGGCGCTTTGCTCGCCGTCACGCGCGTCGATTCTGACCGGGCTCTATGCGCACCAGCACCGAGTGGTCGACAACAACCATGCGATCGACCCGAACCTGATCTTCTTCCCGGAATATCTGAAGGCTGCCGGCTACGACACGGCATTCGTCGGCAAATGGCATATGGGTCAGGAAGGCGACGATCCCCAGCCCGGCTTCGACCATTGGGTGAGCTTCAAGGGCCAGGGCACCTATCTGCCCAGCGCCGACGGGCTCAACGTCGACGGCAAGCGCGTGCCGCAAAAGGGCTATATCACCGACGAGCTCACCGACTACGCCGCCGACTGGCTGGAGAAGCGGCCTAAGGACAAGCCCTGGATGCTGTATCTCAGCCACAAGGCGGTCCATGCCGAGTTCATCCCCGCCGAGCGCCACGCCGGCCGCTACGAGCACGAGACCTTCCGCTATCCCGCGACGATGGCCCCGAGCGGCGAGGCCGCGCGTGGTCGCCCGCGCTGGGTGCAGGACCAGCGCAACAGCTGGCACGGCGTCGACTATGCCTATCACTCGAAGCTCGACATCGGCGCCTATTACAAGCGCTACATGGAGACGCTGCTCGCGGTCGACGAAAGCCTCGCCAGGATCATCGACCTGCTCGCGGCGCGCGGCGAGCTGGACGACACGCTGATCCTCTACATGGGCGACAACGGCTTCATGTTCGGCGAGCACGGCCTGATCGACAAGCGCACCGCGTATGAGGAATCGATGCGCGTGCCGATGATCGCGCGTTGCCCCGCGGCGTTCGGCCACGGCGTGGTCGAGGAGGTGGTCGCCAATATCGACGTGGCGCCGACCTTCCTCGACGCCGCCGGGCTCGAGCCGCCCAAGGAAATGGAGGGCAAGAGCTTCCTGCCGCTGGCGCGCGGCGAGCAGGTGCCGTGGCGCAGCGAACTGCTCTACGAATATTATTGGGAGCGGAATTTCCCGCAGACTCCGACGGTCCATGCGCTGCGCGAGGACCGCTACAAATATGTCCATTTCCACGGCATCTGGGACATCGACGAGCTCTACGACCTCCACGCCGACCCGCACGAGACCAACAACCTGCTCGCCGCGCCGGGGCATGAGGAACTCGCCCAGCAGATGAGCACCAAGTTGTTCGACCTGCTCGACCGTACCGAGGGCATGCAGATCCCGCTCGCCCGCGATGCCGGCGAGCGCAACGCGCTGCGCGATCCCAAGGGACCGGGCCAGGGCGCTTTCCCGCCCTCCTTGCTCGAGCCGCCGGCAAAGCGCGCCTTGGGCTGGCTCAAGCAAAAGCTCCATACCCGATCAGCATAGTAGGATTTACGTCCGCGGCACATCAAGGCTGGGAGGCGATCGATGAACAAGCGGGTTTGGGCTGGATTGTTGGGGACGACGCTGCTGGCGAGTGCGGCACTGCCCGCGACCGCATGGGCGCAGGCTGCCGCGGCGCCCGAGGCAACCGATACGGCCGAAAGCAACGAAGTCGTCGTCACCGCGCGCTTCCGCAACGAGAGCCTGCAGGACGTGCCGATCGCCGTCTCGGTGGTGAGCGGCGACGTCGCCGCGTCGCGAAACCTCAATACCATCCAGGACTTGGCCACTGTCGTCCCGACGGTCGACTTCCGCAACGGTCAGTCGAACAAGGACCGTACCGTCTTCGTCCGCGGCATCGGGACGATCACCACCTCGCCCGGCGTCGAATCCTCGGTGTCGACGGTGATCGACGGCGTCGTATTGGTCCGCCCGGGTCAGGCGACGCTCGACCTGCTCGATCTCGAACGGCTCGAAGTGCTGCGCGGTCCGCAGGGCACCTTGTTCGGCAAGAACGCCTCGGCCGGCGTGATCAACCTGGTCACCAAGCGGCCCTCCGAAACGCAAACCGGGACGATCGAGGCCGGCTATTACGAAGGCGACGAGGGCCGGCTGAAGGTGGGGCTTTCAGGCCCCCTGTCGGACAAGATCGGCTATTCGCTGAGCGGGCTCTATGCGAAGTATCGCGGCAATGTTCGCAATCTCGGCACGGGCAATTGGGTCAACGGCTATGAGCGCTGGGGCGTGCGCGGCAAGCTCGTTGCCGACCCGACCGAGGACGTCACGATCACCCTCGCCGGCGATTATCTCTACAATCGCGACGACACCCCGCAGGGCGTCTATTCGAGCACCAACCGCGTCGCCTATCCGACCAATGTCGTCACGCCGAGCCCCGCGCTCGCCACGCTGATGACGCAGGAAGGGATCGTCGCCAGCCGCGACAACAAGACGGTCAACACGACCTTCGACAGCGAAGTGCGCGACAAGAATTACGGCGGCTCGCTCACCCTCGAATATCGCCCGGGCGACTACACGCTGACGTCGATCACCGCCTATCGCGAGTGGAAGAACCACCAGCGTCCCGACTGGGACGGCCGTAATAGGCTCGCGGCTGGCTTCCCCGCGGGCTTCGACGACGGGCTGGTCGACTTCTACCAATTCTCGCAGGAGCTGCGCCTCGCCTCGCCGCAGGGCAAGTTGATCGACTATGTGATCGGCGCCTATCTGCTCAAGGCCGATACCGACGAGCGCTACGAGCGCACCGTCACCCAGCTGATCGGCGGCGCGCAGGTCACCAACAACGGCGTTGCCAATTACGGCATCCGCGCCGAGAATTACGCGCTGTTCGGCGAGGCCAATCTCCACGCCACCGACGGGCTCACCTTCATCGCCGGCGGCCGGCTGATCTACGACAAGCTCCGTTACTTCCACCGCCGCGTCTCGGACACGGCCGCAGGCGTGGCGGGCATTCGCCCGTCCTACCAGAGCAACGGCAGCACCGACCGGCTCGATTACAGCGCCCGGCTCGGCGTGCAGTACGCGATCGTGCCGCAGGCGACCGCCTATTTCACTTTCTCGCGCGGCTATAAGGGCCCGGCGTACAACGTCTATTTCAACATGCAGGCGTTCGACACCCCGCCGCTCGATCCCGAGACCTCGACCAGCTACGAAGTCGGCCTGAAGGGTAGCGCGCTCGGCGGGCGGGTGACTGGTGCGATCGCCGCCTACAGCACGGACTATTCGGGCTTTCAGGCGAACTTCCAGGACATCTTCCTCGGCGCGCCGGTCACGCGCCTGATCAACGCCGGCGACGTCTCGACCAAGGGCATCGAGGCGGATCTTAGCGCCCGCCCGATCGACGCGCTGACGCTCAACTTCGCGGTGGCGCGCACCGACGCCAAGGTCGAGCGCTTCAACTGCCCGGCGAGCGCGACAAGCTGCGTCTCGATCGACGGCCAGCCCCTCCCCTTCGCCCCCGACTGGAAGCTGAGCGGCGGCGCCGCGCTGCGCCTGCCGCTGTCGGATGCGCTTTCGGTCGAACTGCAGAGCGACGCGAGCTACAAGAGCGCGACGCAATATTCGCTGACCCAGACGCCCGACACGATCGAGCCGGGCTACGGCCTGTGGAATGCGAGCGTCGCGCTGATCGGCGGCGACAAATGGGAGGTGCGGGCGCTGGTGAAGAACATCCTCGACCGCCATTATTCCAACTATCTCGGCTACGGCACCACCGCGGGCGTGGTCCGCTTCGTGCCGCGCGACAATGACCGCTATTTCGGTATCAATGCCCGCACCCGCTTCTGAGCCGGCGGCGGCAGCGGACGACAAGGGCGCCGAGGGTCGTTGGGTGATCCTCGGCCTCGTCTTCGTCGCGATCATGCTCAATTATGTCGACCGGCAGATCCTCGCGCTGCTCAAGCCGACCTTGCAGGCCGAGTTCCATTGGTCCGATCGCGACTATGCGCACATGGCCTCGGCCTTCCAGTTCGCCGCGGCGGTCGCGTTCCTCGGCGCCGGCTGGTTCATCGACCGAGTTGGAATCCGCCGCGGCTTCGGGATCGGCGTGGCGCTGTGGAGCCTCGCCGGGATGGCGCACGCCGTCGCCGCGACGGTGACGCAGTTCGTCGTCGCGCGCGCGGCGCTCGGCGCGGCCGAATCGATCGGCACTCCCGCCGCGGTCAAATCGGCGGCGACCTATTTCCCGGCCCGAGAGCGCTCGCGCGCGCTCGGGATCGGCAATACCGCACCCAATTTCGGCGCGATCCTGACGCCGCTGCTGATCCCGGCGCTGGCGCTGGCGGTCGGGTGGCGGGCGAGCTTCCTGATCGCCGGCGGGCTCGGTCTGGTGTGGGTGATCGCGTGGCTGCGCGTCGCGCCGCCGGCACCAGCGCGAGCGGCGGAGATTGGCGAGCCCTGGGCGAGGCTGCTGCGCGACCGGCGCACGCTGGCTGTCGCGGTCGCCAAGATACTCAGCGACCAGGTCTGGTGGTTCCTGCTGTTCTGGACTCCGGACCTGTTCCACCGCCAGTTCGGGCTTGCCCAAGGCGCGCTCGGCGCGCCGGTGGCGCTGGCTTACGGGCTGGCAGCGCTTGGCGCGATAACCGGCGGCTGGCTGCCCGGTATGCTGCTCGCGCGCGGCTGGTCGCTCGAGCGCAGCCGGCTGACGACGCTGCTGGTCTACGCCTTGCTCGTGCTGCCGGTGCCGCTGGTGCTCGTCGCCGGAAACGCCTGGGCGGCGGCATTGCTGCTCGGGCTCGCGCTGTTCGCGCATCAAGGCTTCTCGACCAACGTCTTCGGGCTCGCCACCGACCTCTTCCCGGCGTCACGCGTAGGGTCGGTGATCGGGATCGGCGCCTTTGCCGGCAACCTTGCAGGCATGGCGATCCTCGAGCTCGCCGGCTGGTCGCTAGACAACGGCCATGGCTATGCGCCGATGTTCTGGATCGCGGCCTTTTCGTACCTGACCGGCGTGGCGCTGGTTCGCCTGATCTTGCCGCGAAGTGCGTAGTTTGTCCGCAATGTTCCCCGGCGAAGGCCGGGGCCCAGTTCCAATGCAGTTCGAGAGGGCTATCCGCGCTCGCCGGGTTCGCAGAAGCTGGGCCCCGGCCTTCGCCGGGGAACAGGTAAATGGGCTTCTAAGCGCTCTGCTAAGCCAGCACCTCCTCGATCGTCACCACGCGATGCTCGCGCAGGCTGATCTCGGCCGCGACGCCGATCGCCACCGCCCGCAGCCCATCCTCGGCGGTGACTTCGACCGGCCCCTCGCCGCGCACCGCCCGCGCGAACGCCTGATGCTGGTAGAAGGTCGAGCCGTGATGCGATCCGGCCGCCAGCGCCGCGGGGTCGACAGCGACCGTGCGCCGCTCGGGCCGCTTGGCATTGCCGAAGCCGACCCGCGGCGACAGGGTGAGCACGCTGCCGGGGATGCTGACGTCGAGCCGCGCCACATCGCCGGTCGCGACGATCTCCTCCTGCTCCTCGGCACCATCGGCGAACATGCACAGATCGAGCATTGCGCGGGTGCCGTCGGCGAAGTCGACGACCGTATAGCTGTTGTCGACGATGTCGGGCCGCGCGCCGTCATAACGCTCGTCGAGATGGTTCACGTCCTGCCCGCCCGAGCAGAACACGCGTACCGGTTCCGACCGGACGATGAAGCGCATCAGGTCGAAGAAATGGCAGCATTTCTCGACCATCGTGCCGCCGGTGTTGCGCGCGAAGCGGTTCCAGTCGCCGACCTTGACGAGGAAGGGAAAGCGGTGCTCGCGCATCGCCAGCATGCGCAGCTTGCCGACCGCACCATTGTGCACGCCTTCGATCAGTGCGGCGACCGGCGGCATGTAGCGATATTCCATTGCCGTCCAGAACACAGCCGAATGCTGCGCCGCGCGCTCGGCGATCCAGCGCGCGTCCGCAACCGTCGTGGCGAGCGGCTTTTCGCACAGGATGTGAAGCCCCGCGTCGAACAGCGGCTCGACCACCTGCCGATGCGTGTAGTTCGGGCTGGCGACGATCACCGCGTCGAGCCCGGCATGGCCGGCGAGCGCCGCCGCATCGGGATAGCGCGCCACCGCATTCGCCTTGTCGCCGAGCGCCTGCACCGCCCAATCAAGCGAGCGGCTTTCCGGATCGGCGATGGCGACCAGCTCGGCGCCGGGCGTGATCGCGAGGTTGCGGATATGCTCGAGCCCCATCATTCCCGTGCCGACAAGGCCGTAGCGGATCCGCGATTCCATTTTGTGCTCCAAAGGACCTGAATATGCCCGAAGCCAATCCCCAAAGCCGCACCGCGGGCAAGAAAGATCGGCTTTCGCCATGCGAGGTCAGCTGGTTTTCCGCGCTGTGCGACGACGATTACGAGTTCCTCGGCCAGCCCGACCCGCGCCTCCAGTCGAGCTGGGAGCATTGCCGCGACATCGCGCTGGCGGCCGAGACCGGTGGCTATGACAACCTCCTGCTCCCCTCGGGCTATGCGCTCGGCATCGACACCACCGCCTTCGCCGCCGCGGTGGCGCCGCTGCTCCAGCGCCTGCGCTTGCTGATGGCAGTGCGCATCGGCGAGAGCTGGCCGCCCCAGCTCGCCCGCCAGATCGCGACGATCGACCGGATCCTCGGCGGCCGGCTGACGGTGAACGTCATCTCGTCGGACCTGCCGGGCGAGACCCTGCCCTCCGGCCCACGCTACCGCCGCACGATCGAGGCGATGCACATCCTCAAGACCCTGCTCGACGGCAAGCCGCTCGACCACCAGGGTGAGTTCTGGCAGCTCAAGCTCGATCCGCCGCGGATCACCACCATCTCCGGCCGCGCCCCCCTGCTCTATTTCGGCGGCTTGTCCGAGGATGCGCGCGAAGCCGCCGCCGAGGGCGCCGACGTCTATCTGATGTGGCCCGATCGCATGGAAGCGGTGGCGGACATCGTCACCGACCTGCGCCGCCGTGCGCAGGCGCGCGGTCGCACGCTGCGCTTCGGCTACCGCGTCCATGTCGTCGTGCGGGAGACCGAGGCCGAGGCGCGTGCCGCCGCCGACCGGCTGTTGTCGAAGCTCGACGCGGCCCAGGGCGACGCCATCCGCGCGCGCTCGCTTGACGCCCAATCGGCGGGCGTGCGCCGCCAGGCCGAGTTGCGCGACGCGTCCAGCGGCGACGGCTATGTCGAGGACAATCTATGGACCGGGATCGGCCGCGCCCGCTCGGGCTGCGGCGCAGCGATCGTCGGCGATCCGGACCAGGTGCTCGCCAAGCTGAACGCCTATCGCGCACTAGGGATCGAGGCGTTCATCCTGTCGGGCTATCCGCACATCGCCGAAGCCGATCTGTTCGCGCGCCACGTGCTGCCGCGGCTGGACCACGGTCCACTGGCCACCCTCTGAACAAAAAAGAGCCCGCCTCCGTGAGGAGGCGGGCCCATTTGGGGAGACCCTCGGGGCCGAGGGTCAGGGGTTAGAAGTCGATCGTGGTGCCGATAGCGATCTGGCGGCCCAGCGAGTCGTAGCGGGCCGAGATCGTGTTCGCGCGCGACAGGCCGATATCGTACGAGTTCGGCAGGATCGGCGGGGTCTTGTCGAGCAGGTTGTTCGCCGCGACGCGGAACGAGAAGCCCTTCTGGACGCGGAAGCTCAAAGCCAGATCGAAATAATCATAGGCGTCGATCCGGTAGAAGGTCGTCCGCACCGAGTCCGGGGTCGCGCCGAGGCTGGTCTCACCCGAGTTCGACGTCCGGGTCAGCGGGCCGAGGTGGCGCCAATTCAGCGACGCGCTGAAGAACTGGTCCGCGGTCGTCCAGGTGCCGCGCAGGTTGTGCGTCCACTTCGGGATGAACTGGCCACAACCGGCGCCGCCGAAATAGCCCGCGCAGTTGCGCTGGGCCAGGAACGAGGCGTCCTGCGCACCCGCCAGGGTGGTCAGCGAACCCGAGAAGTCGAAGTCCAGCTTGCCGGCGCTGCCAAGCGGCAGTGCGTACTGCCCCTGGAAGTCCCAGCCATACGACTTGCTCTTATAATAGTTGGTCGTGCCCTGGCGGATGAAGCCGGTCGCCGGATTGCCGGTCGGGTTGCTGTACAGCGTGCCGTCGGCGTTGCGGACGAACATGCTGCAGAAGAACGCGTCGGCAGTCTGGGCGCAGCCCTGCGAGAAATAGGCGTAGTCGTTGTAGCCGATCGAGTCGTTGAGATCGATCATGAAGCGATCGGCCGACACGACCAGCCCCGGCAGGAAGCGCGGCTTGAGCACGACACCGAAGGTCTTGGTGTATGCAGTCTCGGGATCGACGGTAAAGCCGCCGGCCCGATAGGTGCAGCCGACATCGGTCGGGCAAAGCAGGGTCGCGCTGCCGTACAGATTGCTGGCCAGACCGGTGGCGGCGCATGCCTCGCGCGATGCGGTCGGGGCGCCATAGACGTTGACCGGACGCCCGGTCACCGGATCGATCGACGTGCTGACGATCGTCGGTGCGCAGATGTCGTTATACGCGGTGGTGATCCGGCCATAGCTCGAGTTCGAGCCCTGGAACGCCTCGACCACGGTCGGTGCGCGCTGGGCGCGGTTGATCGAGCCGCGGAAGGTGATGTCCGGGATCGGCGCCCAGATCGCCTCGGCCTTCCAGGTCGAGAACTTGTCCGGGTTGCTGCTGTACTTCGACAGGCGATAGGCGCCGTTGAGCTGGAGCAGATCGGCGAACGGCTTGTGCTGGACGATCGGCGCCTGGAGCTCGACGCTGCCTTCCCAGACATGCTGGGAGAGATAGCGATCGGCGTCGTCGCTGATCGTCGTGCGCCAGATCTCGTCGGCGTGGCTCTTGAGCTGATCCTCGCGATATTCGGCGTTGAGCGCGATCGCGAGGCCCTCCTCCGCCCACGGGCTCTTGATGCCGTAGGTGCCGAGGTCGCCCTGGACGGTGAGGATCCCGTTGTAGAGCGTGTTGGTCGTGGTCGACGTGCCGTAGGTGTTCTGAATCAGATAGTTGAACAACGTGGTGTTGTTGACCGTCGAGCCTGCGCTGAACGGATCGAAGGGCACGCAGCCATTCGCGACATCGTTGACGCAAGAGATCACGCCGCCGTTGTTGACCGTGTTGAGCGCGTTGTTGACCCGGGCATAGGTCGGGCCCGCCGACCAGCTGGTGTCCATCTTGTTGCGGGCATAGACGCCGCCCAAATCGTAGCTCCAGCCCTGCGCGAACTGGCCGCGGACGCCGCCGGTGATGCGGGTGCCCTGGTTGAGATAACGGTCCTCGAGATCGGGAACCCCGGTCAGGCGCGTGCGCAGCTCGATCGGTACGGTGGTGGCGGTGCCCGCGTTCGCGCCGCAGATCGTCGTCGCCTGCGATGCCGACAGGAACGGATTGGCGCAGCTTACCAAATACGGGCCATTGTCATAGTTGGTCGAGCTGAAGACGCGTGCCGGATAAACGTTGGCCGACTTGTCGCGGAACCACATCACGCTCGAATAGAGTTCGGCAGCGTCCGAGATCTCGAACGAGGCAAAGCCGCCGGCATTCCAGCGCTCGTCCCGGCGCTGGAACGAATAGCCGTCATACGGATTCTCGGCAACGCCGGTCGAATAGGGCACAAAGCTGCGCGTGCCGTCCGGGTTGTTGACGTAAACGTTGCCGTTGTTCGGACCGCTGCGCGGCGAGACATAGCCCGTGCGGGTATAGGTCGAGACCGTGCAGCTCAGCGGGCCGTCCTTGACGGTCTCGGTCAGCTGGCAGCCCGAGGTCTCGCGCGCGCCGAACGGCACGAGATCCGCCTTGCGATAATTGACATAGCCCGAGATGTGGAAGCGATCGTCGAACAGCTTCTTGCCGGCGGTCAGCGAGAGATCGACGCGGCCGCCATCGGTGACGAAATTGTGGTTCGGCTGGGCGAAGCCGTACTGGCTGGCGACCTGCGAGATCAGGCCCGGCTTGTTCTGGTGCGCGTAGAAATTGTAGTTCGCGTTCGCCTGAAAGCCTTCGAAATTATTGTCCAGGATGAAGTTGACGACGCCGGCGACGGCGTCCGAGCCGTAGACTGCCGAGGCGCCGCCGGTGAGGACGTCGACGCGCGAGATCAGCGACGTCGGGATCATGTTGGCGTCGAGGCCGTTCATCGTGCCGAGGCGCTTGCCGTCGACGAGGATCAGGGTACGCTCGAAGCCGAGGTTGCGCAGCTTGATGCGCTGGCGGCCGTCCGAATCCTGGTAGTTCTGCTGGCTGTCCGGTGCGATCGACGGGATGCGGTTGAGCACTTCCTCGATGTTGACTGCGGCCTGGGCGCGGATCGAATCCGAAGTGACCGAAGTGATCGGCGATGCTGCCGCAGCATTGGGACGCGTAATGCGGCTGCCGGTGACCACGACTTCGCCGCTGTCGGCGTTGTCGTCCGCGGGCGTCGCGGCGGCGGCCGTTACCTGATTGCCTTCATCCTGGGCCATGGCAGGCATCGCAAAGACCCCCGCCACGCAGGTCGACGCCAACAGCAACGCATTCAACTTCTTCATGTGCATTTCCTTGTGACCCTGAACCTTATTTCGTGCCGCGTGGCCCTTTGAGGCTCTCCGCGGCGCGTACTTCCGTGCGGCCTTCGAGGTCGGTGACCGCGAAGGTAAATCCTGGCTGGAGCGCGAAGGCGCCGACTTCGCCGCGCGTGTCGATCGCGAGAAAGCCGACCTGCGCGTCCTTGACCGCGTCGCCGCGCAGTTGCGCGATGTGGAGCACCGCTTCGCGGCAGGCGGCGGCAGGCGACATGCCGGCGCGCATCGACGCGACGACGCGCGCGGTGCCGGCGATGCGGGTGACTTCCTCGCCGACGCCGGTCGCGGTGGCGCCGCCGACGCCCTTCTCGACAAACAGTCCGCAGCCCGCCTGGGGCGAATCGCCGATCCGGCCGCGCAGCTTGAACGCCATTCCCGAAGTCGTGCAGGCGCCCGCGAGGCGGCCGTCCGGCCCGCAGGCGAGCATGCCGATCGTATCGTGATCGAGCGCCGAGCCACGCTGGTTCTCGCTATTGGCGATCGGCTGGTATTTTGCGGTCTTGAGCCACTCGCGCCACGCCGCCTCGGCCTCGGGGGTGAGCAGCTTCACCGCCTTGAAGCCCTCGGCAAGCGCGAACTGGCGCGCGCCCTCGCCCACCAGCATCGTGTGCGGGGTCTTTTCCATCACCCGGCGCGCGACCGAGATCGGGTGCATCATGTCCTCGAGCGCGGCGACCGCGCCCATGTTGCCGGCATCGTCCATCAGGATCGCGTCGAGCGTCACATGGCCGTCGCGATCGGGATAGCCGCCATAGCCGACCGAATGGTTGGTCGGATCGGATTCGGGAACCTGGGCGCCGGCTTCGAGCGCGTCGAGCAACGTGCCCCGCGCCTTCCAGCGCGCATAGGCCGCAGCGTTGGCGGCGGCGCCGAAATCCCAGGTGGAGACGAACAAGGCGCGCGAAGCAGCCTTGGGTTCGGCGATCGCAGGCGCGGCGGCAGTCAAGCCGGCAAGGCCCAGTCCGATCGCTCCTCGACGCGAAGTCTCCATCCCCGATCCCTTTCGATCGCCGCTTCCGGCGGCGCCCGTTGGCAGACGTGGCGGGTGCCACATTGCTGAAACACAATTCTCACAGGTGAAACATAATTTCAATACCAAAAACAAAATTGGTTTTATGAAAATGTGACTGCGATAGGACCAATGGTTTGCACGCAACGCAGATCGCCGCGACCCCACAGGGGGTCACGGACGTATCCTTCGATCAGCAGCTGTGCGGCTATGGCTTGACGGTGAATCCGCCGATCCCAGCGATCGCCAGGCGTGGCTCAGGCAACGCGGTCTCGTCGAAGCTGAGGCGCAGATAGCGTGCGGCGCGTGGCGTCGCGAAGGGAACGCGCTGAGTCGACAGCGCATAAGCGATGTTGCTGAATTCGCCCGTCGCCGCGGGCTGCCAGCTGTTCCCGTCGGCGCTGGTCTCGGCGATATAGTGCTTAGGCGGCGACGCCTTGGACATCACGTGCCGCGACGGCGTGAGGCTGAACCCGGCGAGTCGCTCGGACTTGCCGAGGTCGATCGTGACGCTGGCCGGTGTGGATGCGCTCGGCGCGGGCAGCACCCAGACGCTCGCCGCGTCGTTATCGAGCAGCTTTTCCGCGCCGGTTGCGCTCGCCTTGACGATCCGCCAGCGCGTCACGTCGAGCACCGAGGAATCGCTCGACACGATCGCCGGCACCGGCACCGGCGCGACCGAGCGGAACAAGGCGAATTCGCTGATCGCCGGAGTCGCCGGGGCCTCGATGATGCGCAGCCGCACGCGCCGCGCCGCGACCGGCGCGAGCAGCCGGATGATCCGCTGCGCCGAGATGCATTCCTGCTCGGCGAGCGTCCGCCATGTGCCGTCGATCTCGGCATCGACCGCGAAGCGGGTGACGCGCACCCCGAGCGGCAGATATTCGCGGAGACGGATCACGTCGAAGCGCGTCCCCGGCTTGAGATCGAGCGTCAGCACCGGCGCGGTCACTCCCTCGGGACTGGTCCAATAGGTCTCGCGATCGCCGTCGAGCACGCGCGCCGGCGCGAAGCCCGGGCGGCTGTGGCTGGCATGGGCGACGGCGCCCTTTGCGAGGTCGCGGGCGAAGGTCGCGCGGATCGCATCGCCGAACGATTTGAGGACGCGCACGTCCTGATCGGGGATGCGGCCGCGGCGATCGGGGGGAATATTGAGGTTGAGATTGGTCCCCCGCCCCACCGATTCGTCGTACAGCCGGATCAGCCGCTCGGGGCTCTTGACCTTTGAATCCTCGTCGGAATGGTAGAACCAGCCCGGGCGGATCGAGACGTCGGTTTCCGCCGGCCACCACAAGGCACCGCCGCGCACCCCCGAATTGCCCTCGCTCTGAACATAGGGGTGGTTCGGCATCGTCGGCCAGCACGGGTCGCCGGCGACGCCGTCCTCATTGCCCACCCAGCGAATGTCGGCGCCGAGCGGATCGAAGGTGCAGGCGTTCGGCTGGAGCTTGTGGACCAGCGCCACGATCGACGGCCAGTCATAGTAACGCGGCGCATCGATCTTCCGCGCCTCGCGCGCGCCGCCATAATAGCCGTCGCCGCCATTGGCGCCGTCGAACCAGACCTCGAACAGCTCGCCGTAGCGCGTGCAGAGCTCGGTCAGCTGCGCACGGTAGTAATCGACATAGGCGGGCCGGCCATATTCGGCATGATTGCGGTCCCAGGGCGAGAGATAGAGCCCGAAGGGCAGCTTCGCGCGCTTGCACGCGTCGGCCATCTCGCGGACGATATCGCCCTTGCCCTGCTTGTACGGGCTGTTGCGGATGCAATGCTCGGTGAGCCGGGTCGGCCACAGGCAGAAGCCGTCATGATGCTTGGCGGTGAGGATCAGCCCTTCGAGCCCGCCCGCCTTGACCGCCGCGACGATCTGGTCGGCATCGAAGTCGCTGGGATCGAACAGCTTGGGGCTCTCGTCGCCATAGCCCCATTCCTTGTCGGTGAAGGTGTTGATCGAGAAATGGACGAAGGCGTAGCGCTCGCGGCCGTGCCAGCGCCACTGGCGCGGGCTCGGCACCGCGCCGAACGGCCTGGGCGCCGCGGCCTGGGCGAACGAGGGCGTGGCGGGGAGCGCGCTCGCGGCGAGCCCGGTTGCGATCAATGTGCGCCGCGAAAGCTCGGTCATTTGGTCCTCATCAAGCGGGAGTGCGGCCGAACGACGGCGGCCGGTCGGCAGCCGCGCGGCCAAAGGCGCGATTGGGCGTGCGCGACATGGTGAAGCGCAAGGTGCCGCCCTTGATCAGCTCGGCATGCGGGATCCAGCTGCGCGTCCAGGGGCGGCCGTTCCAGCGCACCGCAGCGACATAGGGCGTGTCGGGGCGGTTGCCCGGCGCCTCGATCACCAGCCGGCGCCCTTCCCCGACGCGCAGCTCGGCACGCTCGAACAAGGGTGAGCCGAAAACATAGGCGGCCTCGACCGGGTCGACCGGGTACAGCCCGAGCGCCGAGAAAACGAACCAGGCGCTCATCTGGCCGCAATCGTCATTGCCGATGATCCCGTCGGGATCGTTCTTGTACATCTCGACGCACAGCCGCCGCACCATCGCCTGGGTCTTCCACGGCGCGCCGGCATAGGCATAGAGATAGGGCGCATGCTGGTCGGGCTCGTTGCCATGCGCATATTGGCCGACCAGCCCGGAAATGTCGGGCGGTGCGTTGGCGGGCAGGGTCGAGGGCGCGTTGAAGAGGGCGTCGAGCTTGGCCTCGAACTTGGCGTCGCCGCCGAGATGCGCGATCAGGCCGTAGATATCGTGCTGGTTGAGCACGGTCGCCTGCCAGCCATTCGCCTCGGTATAATCACGCCAGTCAGGCGTGGGCATATGGCCGAGCTGGATCGGATCGTAGTTCTTCCACCAACTGCCATCGGCGAAGCGCGGACGGGCGAAGCCGATCCCGGCATCGATGACATTGCGCCAATTGCCCGAGCGCTTGCGCAGCCTCTCGGCGTCTGCGCCCGCCCCTGCCGCGCGCGCAAGCCGTGCCGATGCCCAATCGTCATAGGCATATTCCTGCGTCCGGCTGACGCTCTCGTTGACCTTGTCCGCGGGGACATAGCCGAGCCGGTCGTAAAGATCGCGGCCACGGCTATTCTCCTTGTCGGGCGCGGCGAAGTCGAAGCTGCGCTTGCGGATCGCCGGCCAGGCGGCGGCGTAATCCGCCTCGATGCCCTTGGCATGCGCCTCGGCCAGCGGCACCACGCCATGCCAGCCGATCATCGTGCCGGTCTCCTTGCCCTGCAGCGGCCATACCAAGGGCCCGAATGGCGATTGCGCGGTCTGGCGGATCAGGTCGTCGATCAATTGCTTGGTTCGCTCAGGCGCGACCAGGGTGAGCAGCGGGTGCAGCGCGCGATAGGTGTCCCATAGCGAGTAGCTGCTATAGGCAGCACCGTCGGCGGGCGCATGTTGCACCTTGCCGTCGAGACCCGGGTAGCGGCCATCGACGTCCGAAATCAGGGTCGGCGCAACCTGCGCGTGGTACAGCGCCGAGGCCAGGATCGTCCGCTGATCTTCGGTGCCACCTTCAACGCGCACCGTGTCTAGCGCGCCGCGCCAATAGTCCGCCGCGACGCTGCGCACGCGATCGAAGTCCCAGTGCGAGGTCTCGGCCTGCAGGTTGTTTCGCGCGCCTGCGACGTCGACCGCCGAGATGCCGCAGCGGATCATCACCGTACCAGCATCGTCATAATGGAGCACCGCCTTGAGCCGCTTGCCGGCGACCCGCGTCGATCCGGCGGGCTGCGCGACATCGCCGTCGCCGATCAGAGTGACGCGATCGGGCCTTCGCGAAAATTGCATCGCGAAGAAGATCCGCCGGCCCTTGGCCCAGCGGAACATGCGCCGCGTGCCGGTAAGCGTGCCCTCCTCGTCGAACGCGAGCATCGCCTCGTCGATCAGCGGCCGCGCGCCGGGGCGGTCGGCGACCAGATGCGAGAGGTCGACCAGCAAATGCCCGGCGCCCTTCGGGAAGCTATAACGGTGCCAGCCGGTGCGTTCGGTGACGGTCAATTCGGCGGCGACGCCATTCTCCAGCCGCACGCGATAATAGCCCGGCTCGGCATGTTCGTCGGCGAAACGCTGGCGATACCCGCTGCCGGGCTTGTCGGCCTCGCCTGATTGAAGCCGGACCGGTCCGGTGCCGGGCACGACGAGGACATCGAGCATGTCGCCGATGCCGGTGCCCGACAAATGGGTGTGCGAGAAGCCGAGGATCGAGCTGTCGCCACGATGATAGCCCGAGCAGGTCTCCCAGCGCTCGACCCCGGTGTCAGGGCTCAACTGCACCATCCCGAACGGCACGGTCGCGCCGGGATAGGTGTGGCCGGTGCCGCCGGTGCCGATGAACAGATTGGGCTCGGCGAGCCGAAACGGCGTGCGCGCGCGGGCCGGCAGCGCGATGGCCGCCATGCCGAAGGCAGTGGAGGCGAGCAGCTGGCGGCGCGTGGTCACTTGGGCAGTTCCTGCGCTTCGCCGCTCAGCGTGAAGTCAGCCCATTGGCCGGGCCCGTCGCCGGGCTGGCCGCCGCCCACCCACAGGCGATAGGCGCCCGGCACCACGCGCCGCGTACCGTCACGCGCGACGCTGCTGATGCTGCGCGAGTCGAGGGTGAAGCTGAGCGTCTGCGCCTTGCCCGGCGCGAGCGCGACGCGGCGGAAGCCGACGAGCTGGCGCTGGAGCACGGGACTAGTGAACGATCCGCCCTTCACCGCGGGCGGGATGAGATAGGCCTGAACGACCTCCTCCCCTGCCCGCGCGCCGCTGTTGCGGACAGTGACGCGGACCTCGACCGGCGCGTCGGTGCGTGCGCCCTTGGTGGAGAGCGCGCGATAGGCGAACTCGGTATAGCTCAGCCCGTGCCCGAAACCCCAGAGCGGCGTGCCGGTGAAGAAGCGGTAGGTGCGCTCCTTCATCCCGTAATCGACGAACGCGGGCAGATCCGACGCCGACTTGTAAAAGGTGACCGGCAGGCGCCCTGAGGGATTGTTGATCCCCGCCAGCGTCTCGGCGATCGCAGTGCCGCCCGCCTCGCCCGGATACCAAGCAGTGAGGATCGCGTCGGCCATCGCGGGATCGACCGCGACGGCGCTGCCGTTGGTCAGCACCAGCACCACAGGCTTGCCGGTGTCGCGCAGCGCCTGGAGCAGCCGCTGCTGGACGAGCGGCAGGGCGATGTCGGTACGGTCGCCGCCGACGAAGCCTGGGACGGTGACCTGGAGCGCCTCGCCCTCGAGATCGGGCGACAGGCCGAGCACGGCGACGACCACGTCCGAATCGCGCGCCGTCGCGACGGCCTGATCGAGCAGTGGCTGGGCCGGCGGGAGCCATAGCAGCCGCAGCCCCTCGTCCTCGCCGAAATGGTCGAGCTCGAGCCGGAAATCGTGACGGCGCCCGTCGCTGACGAACGGAAGTTCGACCCGGCCCTTGCCGAGCGGCCCCTGGTGGAGCGGCTTGCCGTCGATCCACAGCCGCACCGCGTCGTGCTGGGTGCAATCCTTCCAGCAGGCCGGGATGTCGAGCGCCAGGGTGTAGCGCCCCGGCCCCGGCGGCACGAGCGCGCCGGTCCAGCGCACCGCGAAGCCCTTGGCGTCGAGCCCGGCTGCCGGCGCGACGCGAGTATAGTTGAAGTCGATCCGGCGATCCTGGCGCACCAATGCGGGCGTTCCGCTCACCGTGCTGCTCGCGAAATATTCGGCCTTGAGTCCCGGCTTGCCGTCGGCGGCGAACGCGGTCTCGGGCACCACCACCGGCGCGCCGTCGGCGAGCAGCGAGCCCTGGGCGTAGCGGACATTCTGCGCGCCGAACTGGCGGCGGATACCCTCGAGCGGGGTCACCGGATCCCTGGCGGTGCCGTGATAATTGGCTTCGAGCACATTGAGGTCGTCGGCATCGGCCCCGATCACTGCGATGCGGCTGCCCTTGACGAGCGGCAACTGGCCCTTTTCGTTCTTGAGCAGCACGATCGCCTTGCGCGCAGCTTCGAGCGCGAGCGCGCGGTTGGCCGGCGTGCCGACGGCGCTCGGCGCGATCCGGTTCCACGGGCTGTCGGCGCCGAACAAGGTGCCGAGCGCCTGGCGGGCGGAGAGCGCGCGGGCGAGCGAGGTGTCGATCTCAGCCTCGGTCACCAGCCCGCGCTTCACCGCCTGCGGCAAGGCCGCGAAGGTGTTTCCGCAATTGAGATCGTTGCCGCCCTTGAGCGCCGCCGCGGCCGCGCCTGCACTATCGAGACGATAGTGATGGAACAGGTGGACATTGGCGACCGCGTCGCAATCCGAGACGGTGACGCCGGTAAAGCCCCAGTCGCCGCGCAGCCGGTCGATCATCAGCGAGGGCAATGCGCAGGCGGGAACGCCGTGGATCGAATTGTAGGCGCACATCAGCGAGCGCGCCTTGCCCTCGGTCACCGCGAGGCGGAACGCGGGGAAATAAGTCGATTCCAGATCCTGCGGGCTCGGATCGACGTCGAAGCCGTCGCGGCCGGCCTCGGGGCCGCTGTGCACCGCGAAATGCTTGGGCGTGGCGATGACCTTGGGGTGCGCCGGGTCGGGCCCTTGCAGCCCCTGAATGAAGGCGACGCCGAGGTGGCCGGTGAGGTACGGGTCCTCGCCATAGGTCTCCTGCCCCCGCCCCCAACGCGGATCGCGGAAGATGTTGATGTTGGGCGACCAGATCGTCAGCCCCTCATAAATCTGCCGGTCGGCACCGATCGGCCGCGCGTTGAACTTGGCGCGCGCCTCGGTCGCGACCACGTCGCCGACGCGCTGCATCAGCGCCGTGTCCCAGGTCGCGGCAAGCCCGATCGCCTGGGGGAAGACGGTGGCATATCCGTTGCGCGCGAGCCCATGCAGGCCCTCGTTCCACCAGTCATAGGCCGGGATGCCGGCTTCCTTGTCGGCGGGCGCGGTGCTCTGGAGCTGCGCGGCCTTCTCCTCGAGCGTCATCGAGGCGATCGCCTTGGCGACCGCATCGGGATCGGGCTCGGCGCCGGCGAGCAGGAACGGCAGGATCATGATTGCGGCCCCAGGGTCCGAAGAGTGAGGGCGCGCTTGAGCGCGGCGGCGGAGGCGTCCGAGCGGACCTCGATCGTCGCGCTTTCGCCGGGGAGGAGGTCAAAGCCGTCGTCGCTCGGCTGCGCCGCGAGAGCGCCGAAATCGAGCATCACCGCGCGGGCGAGCGCCCCCGCCGTGATCGTCACGCGCTTGCCCTCCCAGCGCGCGGTCAGCGCCGGCGCGGGATAGAGCATGTCCTTGGGCAACGCGCGCTCGACGATTACCCGCGATACGCTGCGCCCGTCGATCAGCAGCTCGGCGACCGCATAGCTCGCGCCGGCATCGGCACCGGCGAACAGGTCAGCGTCGGCAATGCTCGCCGCCTCCTGTGCACCGAGCGGGGCGAGCGTCACCGCCGAGCCCCTGGCGCCGAGCGGCTTACCAGCCATATCGAACGCCCGGATGCGCCACTCGGCCGCGATCGGCGTCGTCGCATCGGAGGCCAGGGCGACGCGCGTCGATCCGTCCTTGTGCTCCGTAAGGATCGCCTGCGGGGCGAAGAAACGGCGCGCGGCATAGTGCAGCAACTTCCACTGGCCGTAATAATCCACGCTCGCCCAGGAGATGCCCGGCCAGGTGTCGTTGAGCTGCCAGTATAGTGAGCCCAGAGTCACCGGGCGGCAGCCGCGGTGGTGCCGCGCCGCCATGTCGATCGCCTGCGCCTGGTTGACCTGGGTCAGGTAGACCAGATCGGCGAAGTCGGTCGGCTTGCGCAGGCGCTGGTCGAGATAGAGCCGGAGGCGCGCATTGCCCTCGCCCGCCAGGAACTTCTGGTGCGCCTTGAGCACCGGGCTGTCGATCGCAAGCGCACCCTTCCCCGCGAAG
The DNA here is from genome assembly GCF_058782005.1 of Sphingomonas sp. FW306-1B-B10E. Lineage (NCBI taxonomy): Bacteria > Pseudomonadati > Pseudomonadota > Alphaproteobacteria > Sphingomonadales > Sphingomonadaceae > Sphingomonas > Sphingomonas sp. FW306-1B-B10E. The sequence continues at coordinate 103,019 of NZ_JBYSXG010000005.1, read as the reverse complement.
TCGCGGATCGTCGACAGATCGGGCATGCCCTGGAAGCCATATTCGGACATGAAGCGCGGGCAGCTGTCGAGATAGCGCTCGACCGGCTTCGACCCCGACCAGACGTCCCAGAAATGGCGGTCGCCGTCCTTGTCGGTGTCGGTCGGGCCGTCATAATCGGCCGAGGGCGAGCCGGGCCAATAGGGTGTGCCGGGCGCGTGCTTGGTGACCGCCTCGCGCAGGACGCGGTCGAACAGCACCGCCATGCCCGCGCCGATCCGCTCCTGCGCGTCGGCGCCCCCCCCCCCCCCCGCTTCTTGAACGCCTTGCGATCGGACCAATTCTCCCAGCCCGACAGCACTTCGTTGCCGCCCGACCAGCCGACCAGCGACGCATGCGGCTGGAGCCGCTCGACCTGCTGCTCGGCCTCGATGCGGACATTCTCGCGATAGGCCGCATCGGGCGGGGTGACCGATCCGCCAAACATGAAGTCCTGCCAGATCATCAGCCCCATCTCGTCGGCGATCCGGTAGAAGGCGTCGTCGAGATAATAGCCGCCGCCCCAGACGCGGATCATGTTCATGTTGGCGTCGCGCGCGCTTTCGAGGATCTGGCGGATCTGCGCCTCGGGGACGCGCGACGGAAAATTGTCGAACGGGATCAGGTTGGCGCCCTTGGCGAAGACCGGCACGCCGTTGATCCGAAAGCCGAAGCTGCCGTCCTTGCGGATGAATTCGGTGGTGCGCAGCCCGATCTTCTGGGTGACCCGGTCCTCGGTCGCGCCGCCTGCGTCGAGCGTCGCCTCGACGGCGTAGAGCGGCTGCGCGCCATAGCCGACCGGCCACCAGCGCTGCGGGCTGGCGACGGTCAGCGGCGCGCTTACCCAATTCTCGCCCGCGGCGAGGCTGGCGATGCGGCTGACTTCGACCTGCTTGCCGTCAGGTCCGGTGACGCGGGCACGCACCGTGACATTGGCGGGCGCGCCCGCAACGATCCGCCAGCGCGCGACCAGCCGCGCCTCGCTGTCGTTGAGCGCTTCCTGGTCGACGCGGAAATTGTCGATCCGCGCTTCGTCCCACGCCTCGAGCCGCACCGGCCGCCACACGCCGATATTGACCAGGCGCGGACCCCAATCCCAGCTGTAATGATATTTGGGTTTGCGGATATAGGGCGAGGTCTGCTTGCCCTTGGGCTCGTCGCCGAACGCCGAATCATATTCGCCCGGCAGCGGATTGGCCTCGGCGAGCACCATCGGCTGGAGCGTCGCGATCGGGGATGCGATGCGGACGATCAGCTCGTTGCGCCCGGCCCTGAGCGCCGCCTTGGCGTCGATTCGCCAGCGGCGATGCGCGTTGTCGGTCGTCAGCACTTGCCTGCCGTTGAGCGTCACCGTGGCGAAGGTGTCGAGCCCGTCGAACACCAGTTCGACATGGTCGCGCGCGAGCATCGCCGGGGTCACGTCGATGACTTTGCGGAACTGCCAATTGGTCAGCCCCGCCCATTGGATCGGCGCTTCGTTGATGCCTTTGAACGGATCGGGGACGCGCTTGGCGGCGATCAAATCCTGCTGGACGCTGCCGGGAACGCGGGCGGGGAACCACTTCGCCTCTTTGGGGTGCGCCTTGACCTTGTCGGCATCGACCGGATCGATCCGCACTTCCCATGCGCCGTCGAGCGACAGCGCATCGCGCGGCGAAGCCGTTGCGGCAACGCTCGCGAGGAGCAGGGGCAATAGAGCAAGCGATCGGGCGGCGCGCCGGCGAGGGCGATCTGCTTGGCGAACTCCGACAGACTGCATTCGCTCACTCCACTGACGCCGCAAAGGCTCGGCGCACGGCGATGTAACCAATATGGGTCCTGCGGCACAATAGGCGGGTTCGGCAATCTGCTCGCTGCATAAACGCGCAGGCTCAACGGCCCTGTGACATTGCCCCAAGAGCCACATACCAATATGAATCCATTGCCATGCCATTGCCCGATCCAGCTCGTTGCGATAGCGTTGTCATCAACCCGGGGCGACGGCTGCAGGGCACCGTAGGGGAGATTTGATGGCTTTTTCGGACCAGGTGGGGCGTTTCCGCGCGGACAATCCGTCCCCGCTCTACCTCCAGCTTCAGCAACTCATCCGCGACGCGATCGGCTCGGACGTCTTGACCGCCGGCAATGCGATTCCGCCGGAGCGCGACCTCGCCACAGAATATGATGTCGCGCGGATCACCGTTCGGAAGGCGATCGTCGGGCTGGTCGAGGAAGGCCTGCTGACCCGCCGCCGCGGCGCCGGCACCTTCGTCACGGGGCGGGTCGAGAAGAGCTTCTCCAAGCTGTCCTCCTTCACCGAGGACATGGCCGCGCGCGGGCGCAAGGCGAGCAGCAGCTGGATCTCGCGCGCGCCCGGCAAAGTGAACCCCGAAGAGGCGATGATGCTCGGCCTGTCGCCCGGCGCGCCGGTGCTGCGCTTCGCGCGCATCCGCTATGCCGATGACGAGGCGATGGCGCTCGAATTCTCGACGATCGCCGGATATTGCCTCGCCTCGGTCGAGGTCGTGCAGGACTCGCTGTACGATGCGCTCGAAAAGGCCGGCAATCGCCCGGTGCGCGCGCTGCAGCGGCTGCGCGCGGTGCCCTTCGGCAGCGAGCACGCCAAGATGCTCGGCGTCGATCCCGGCCATCCCGGACTGCTGATCGAGCGCCGCGCCTTCCTGCGCGACGGCCGGCCCGCCGAAGTCACGCGGTCCTATTATCGCGGCGACGCCTATGACTTCGTCGCCGAGCTCAGCGACCTCTAGTATCAGTTGGGAGTAACCTGATGGACCGCCGCGAACTTCTGCTCGGAGGCGCCGGCGCCTTGCTCGTCGTGCCCCAGCGCGCCGGGGCCGCGGCTTCGCGATCCGGCGACGGCGACGGCTTCCCGATGCCTGCGCCGCAGCGGCGCCTTCCCGCGCGGCTTCCCAATCCGGACCCGTCGCGTACCCTGCTCGAACTCGGCTGGCGCTTTCACGAAGGCGACATCGTGGCGCCGGAGCCGCAGGGCCACAATGCGACCTATCTGAGCGTCAAGGCGGGCAATGCGCCGGGCGCCGCCGCGATCGCCTATGACGATTCCGATTGGGCCGAGATACGCCTTCCGCACGATTGGGCGGCGGCGCAGCCCTTTGTCGAGACCGCCAACGTCTCGCAGGGCTATCGCCCGCGCGGGATCGGCTGGTACCGCCGCACGCTCCGCCTCGACCCGGCCGACCGCGGCAAGACGATCGAGCTGCATTTCGACGGGATCGCGACCAACGCGACGATCTGGGTCAATGGCAGCATCGTTGCGCATAATTGGTCGGGCTATAACAGCGTCCATGTCGACCTGACGCCGTTTGCGCGCTTCGGCGACGAGACCAACATGATCGTCGTGCGCGTCGACGCCAACGCCAAGGAAGGCTGGTGGTACGAGGGCGCCGGGCTGTATCGCCACGCCTGGCTGGTCCGCCGAGCGCCGGTGGCGATCGTCAGCGACGGGGTGCATTGCGATCCGCGCCGCGCGGACGATGGCAGCTGGCAGGTCCCCGTCGCCGTGACTCTCGCGAGCATCGAGAGCGCCGCCGCGGCTGTGACCGTCGAAGCCACGCTGCTCGATCCAGCGGGGCGGGAGGTCGCGGCCGGCCGCGCCGATCTGAGCGTTCCCGGGCTGGACCGGGCAGATGCGGCACTGGTCCTCGACGCCGGGCGCCCGACGCTGTGGTCGGTCGAGACGCCGACGCTCTACATCGTGCGCACGCGGGTGCTGCGCGGCGGCGTCGCGGTCGACGAGCGGCGCATTGCGGTGGGCTTCCGCAGCGTGCGCTTCGACGCCGACAAGGGACTGTTCGTCAACGACCTGTCGGTCAAGCTCAAGGGCGTATGCCTCCATCAGGATCATGCCGGGGTCGGGGTCGCCATCCCCGACGCACTGCTCGCCTGGCGGCTGGAACGGCTCAAGGCGATGGGCTGCAACGCGATCCGCATGTCGCACAATGCGCCGACGGCCGAACTGCTCGACTATTGCGACCGGATGGGCTTCCTCGTCATGGACGAGAACCGCATCTTCAATCCCGCGCCGGACTATCTAGCACAGCTCGAATGGCTGGTACGGCGCGACCGCAATCATCCCAGTGTCATCCTGTGGTCGGTGTTCAACGAAGAGCCGATGCAGGGCACCGAGGCCGGGGTCGAGATGGTGCGGCGGATGTCGGCGGCGGTGCGCCGGCTCGACGACAGCCGGCCGGTCACCGCGGCGATGAACGGTTCGTTCTACAATCCGGCGAACGTTTCGACCGTGGTCGACGTGATGGGGTTCAATTACTACCAGGCCGATTATGACAAGTTTCACCGGCTGAACCCGACCGAGCCGATCACCAGCTCGGAGGACACCAGCGCGTTCGAGACGCGCGGCGCCTTCGCCACCGATTCCGCCGGGCACGTGATCACTTCCTACGACACCGAAGCGGCAAGCTGGGGCGGCACCCACCGCGACACATGGAAGAATATCGCCGAACGTCCTTTCGTTGCGGGCGGCTTCGTGTGGACCGGGTTCGACTATCATGGCGAGCCGACCCCGCATGACTGGCCGACGATCTCGAGCTTCTTCGGTATCGTCGATCTATGCGGCTTCCCCAAGACCGCGTTCGACATTCACCGTGCGCATTGGATCGACGACCAACCCATTGTGGCGATCGCGCCGCACTGGACCTGGCCGGGCCGCGAGGGGCAGCCGATCAAGATATTCGTCAGCAGCAATGCCGAAAGCGTCGAGCTGCGGCTGAACGGCCGCGTGCTCGGGGTGCAGCAGGTCGACCGGATCATGGGCAATGAATGGACCGTGCCCTACGCACCCGGCCGGATCGAAGCGCGCGCGATGCGCGGCGGCAAAATCGTCGCCACGGCACTGCATGAGACTGCAGGGACGCCCGTCGCGTTGCGGCTCACGCCTGCGCGCACCGTGATGGCGGGCGACGACGAGGACACCCAGACGATCACGATCGATGCGGTCGACGCGCGCGGCCGGCATGTGCCGACCGCCAATCTGAAGACGCTGTTCGCGATCGAGGGCGGCACGATCCTCGGCGCCGGCAATGGCGATCCCAACAGCCACGAACCCGAGCAGTTTGGCAGTCAGCCGGGCAAGCGCTCGCTGTTCAACGGACTTGCGCAGGTGATCGTCCGCGCAGGGACCGGGCGGGGACGGATCACCGTCCGCGCCACTGCCGAAGGGCTCAAGCCGACATTGCTCGCGATCGATCGCGCCGATGTCGCGCCGCGGCCGCAGGTTCCGGCGACGCCGCTGGCGGCGCTGCAGGTCCGCGAATGGCGGCGCTCGCCAATACTGGCGGAACGGCCCGATCCCACGCTCGCCCCGGCCGACGGCGACAACAACAGCTGGGACATCGTTCGCAGCGGCCAGTCCACCCCTTCCGAAACCCGGCCGGGCTGGCGCGTCTATCGGACGCGGGTGACGCCGTGGAAGCGGGTCGCGGCGGAAGGCGGCGTGATTGCTTTCGACGCGATCGGCGGGCGCGCCGAATTGTGGATCGACGAGGTGCGCATCGCCGTCAAGGACAGCACCGCCACCGGGCCGCTGCGCGCGCGGATCGCGCCATCGGGCGGACCGCGCATCGTCGCGCTGCTCGTCGAGGCACCAGCGGGCCAGGCCTCGGGAATTCTCGGTCCGGTAACGATTGCGGCAAACTGAGGCGGCTGCCCGCGCCGGGCGCCGCCGCACCACCGTCAGGCGCATTTGCGGCTTTCGCTGCAGCTGCGAATACGGCAGGGACCGCGAAAGCTTTCGGGAGTTCGCATGTTTCGAGCGATGTACGATTGGGTGCTGCGCATGGCGCATCACCGCCATGCGCTGCCGGCGCTTGCGGCCATCTCCTTTGCGGAGAGCAGCTTCTTCCCGATCCCACCGGACGCCATGTTGATTCCGATGATCGTCGCGCGTCGCGACCGGGCATTCCGCATAGCGGCGGTGTGCACCATCGCCTCGGTGCTGGGCGGCATGCTGGGCTACTATATCGGCTATGGCCTGATGCAGACCGTGGGCGCGTGGCTGGTGCACGCCTATCATCTCGAGGCCAAGCTCGAGACCGCGATCCATGCCTATCAGAGCGAATATGGCGCGTGGATCATCCTGCTGAAGGGCCTGACTCCGATCCCCTTCAAGCTGGTCACCATCGCCAGCGGCGCGGCGAGCTTCAATTTCCCGCTATTCGTCTTGCTCTGCACGATCACGCGCGGCGCGCGCTTCTTCATCATCGCGGCATTGCTCAAGCGGTTCGGCGAACCGGTGCAGGCATTCATCGAAAAGCGCTTGAATTGGTTCGCCTGGGGGTTCCTCATCCTTCTGGTCGGAGGTTTTGCCGCGGTGGCAATGCTTTAAATCGACGATTGATCACTTGTGCCGCAGCATGCGATCTGGTTCATTCGTGGTTCAAGGTCGCCGAATCAAAGTCGCAACGCTTCAGAAGGGGACGAACATGTTCAAGAAACTTGCGGTGATCGCAGCCGCGTCTTCCATGATACTCGCTACTACTGCGGCGCAGGCGAACTCCGCCGCTGCGCTCAGCCTGCGCAATGCGCCCGTCGTCGAAGGGCGTGCGAGCACGGCAGCGGCCAAGGACAGCAAGCTGGTCCCGGGCGGTCCGCTGTTCGCCATCATCGGCATCGTCGCGGTGGTCGGCCTGCTCGAAGTCACCGGCGTCATCAACATCTTCGGTGACGACGACGATTCCGACAGCAACTGATCGCTGCGGAAAGGTTTGATCCAAACGGGAGGCGTCTCGGCCAGGTCGAGGCGCCTTCCTCGTTTGTGAGCTTCGCCGAGAGCACCCAGGCCGGGGCACTGGGCGGCTTGCTTTTGCCCCCTGCCCTCGCTAGATACCCGTCCCAATCCGACAGCGTGATGGGAACACGCCGGTCCTTCCTCGGAAGGAGCGGCGGCGGACCCATGCCTCGCCGAAGGGCCCATTTTTTCTGACGAGGAAGCCCCGGTGGCGAAAACCAGTCCCCTCGAGTTCATGCGGCAGGTCCGCGCCGAGACGAGCAAGATCGTCTGGCCGTCGCGCCGCGAAACGATCATGACCGGCGTCATGGTGCTGATCATGGCGACCCTGCTCGGCGTGTTCTTCCTCGGCGTCGACTCGTTTTTCGACTTCGTCGTCCGTTCGCTTCTCCGTCTGGCCCAGTAAGGAATACGACACGCATGGCGCGCTGGTACATCATCCACGCCTATTCGGGCTTCGAGGGCAAGGTCCGCGACCAGATCCTCGCCGACGCGACCCGCCTTGGGCTCGACCAGTTGGTCGAATCGGTCGAGGTCCCGACCGAGACCGTCACCGAGGTTCGCCGCGGCAAGAAGATCCAGTCCGAGCGGAAGTTCTTCCCGGGCTATGTCCTCGCCAAGCTCGAGATGAACGACGACGTCTATCACCTCGTCAAGAACACGCCGAAGGTGACGGGCTTCCTCGGCTCCTCGGGCAAGCCCCAGCCGATCAGCGAAGCCGAGGCCGCGCGCATCCTCAACACCAAGGAAGAAGCCGCTGCCGCGGCACCCAAGGCGCGCGTCCATGTCGATTACGACATCGGCGACACGGTCAAGGTCACCAGCGGCAACTTCGCGACCTTCTCGGGCGTGGTCGAAGAGCTCGACTTCGACAAGAGCCGGGTCAAGGTCTCGATCTCGATCTTCGGCCGCGCGACGCCGCTGGAGCTGGGCTTCGAGGACGTCGAACGCGTTAAGTAACCGCGCCTGACATCGGGTTTTGCGAATACGAAAGGCCGGGGCGAAAGCTCCGGCCTTTTGCGTTGGCGCTCTCAGCGCTCGCCGAGCATCGCTTCCTGCTGCTCGATCGTGGTGCCCAGAGCGAGTTGCCGCCACTCCGCACCGGTGAGACAGATCAACCGCGGCTTGTTCCAATTGGGCAAGGTCAGCCGGCGGCAGACTCGCGCGCCTCCGGCCGGATTTGGGCGTGGGGGCTCGGCAGCCGGCGGCGGAACGAAAGTGAGCTGGAGGACGCTTGCGAGCATTGCCGTCAACATGATTGCGCTTCCCCTGTGGGCCGTCACGCCCCCCCCCCAGATGCCGGAGCCGCCGTTGCCCATGGCTGAACCAGGATGCTTAACGCGCAACGGGTCCACGCGCGAAAGGGCCGGAGCGGATGCCCCGGCCCTTCCGTCTCAAGGATCTCCGCCCTCAGAAACTATAGCGCAGCGATGCCGAGACGGTCCGGCCGTTGATCGCGCGACCCGAACCCAGGCCGTTGGCCGGGATCGTGCTCTGCGAGATCTCGAAGAAGCCGATCTTGTCGAACAGGTTGTTCGCGTTGATCATCAGCTGGACGCGGTCGACCGGGCGGAACTGGACGAACCCGTTGACCACGGTGAAGCCCGGCATCTTGAGCAGGTTGCTGTCCTGCGCATAGCTGCTGGTCATGCCGGTGACGTTGGCGCCGATCGTGAACATGCCCGTCTCGAACTGCGGTGTCGCCTCGAAGGTCCAGGCGGGCTGGTGCCGCGGCTCCATGCCGGTCAGCGTCGCGTCGAGCTTGTCCTCGGTGATCTTCGCCTTGGTGTAGGTCGCGCCGGCAGTGATGCTGAACGGCCCCTGGCGATAGCCGCCCTCAAGCTCGAGCCCGTAAGCGCGATAGGCGCGGATGGTGTAGTTGCCCGAGCCGTTGAGCACGTTGTGATCGTCGGCAAAAGCGAGGAACGCCGTCGCATTGAGCGTCGCGCCGGCCTTGCGGAACTTCATGCCCCCTTCGAGCTGGCGGACCTCGTCATATTTGTCGCTGCTATTGGCGACGCTGCCGTCGGTGGTGCTCACGACCGGGGTGAACAGGATCTTGTCCGAATTGGCGCGCGCGCCGCGGCTGTAGCGGGCGAAGACCGACAGCGGCTCGGCGATGCGATAGTTCACGCCCGCCGAATAGCTGAGATAGCCGTAATTATAGTCCACCGGCGCGGGCTGGCTGAGCGGCAGCGTTGAGACACTGCGCTCCGGGACGCTGATCACGCCGTCGCCGTTCATGTCGAACGAGGTGAGGCCGACCCGGCCGCCGCCGAGGTCCGCGCCGAACAGCGAGCCGCGGACGCTGCCGCTATCATAGCGCAGGCTGCCGCCGATCGCGATCTTGCCGATGTGATAGTTGACCGAGCCATAGGGCGCGGTGATGTCGTACTTGACGTCGAAGATGCGGCGGAACTTGCTCGTGCGGCCGCGGCCAAAGGCATAATAGCCCGCCAGGGTCTGCGACACGTCGTTGGCGCCGACGATGTTGATCATCGCGGTCTCGCCGTCGCCGGCGATGTCGACGTCGATCGCCGAGTGCAGCCACTCGGTGTGGATCGTCTGGATCGCCTTGTAGAGGCCGGCGGTGACGGTGAGGTTGCCCTCGCCGGCCTTCCAAACGCGGGTGGCACGCAGATCGTTGGTGAAGTTGTCGAGCGAGCGCGCCCGCGTTTGCGCCATGTAGAACAAGGCGAGCAGGCCGTTGCCGTTGATCAGCGAACCCGGCGCGATCACCTGTCCGGCATTCGGACCGGTCGCATAGCTGGCAGTCGCGCCGGCGCCGCCCTGCGACGCCGCAAACGCCGCGACGGTGTCGGCGGCATTGGGGAACACGCGCAGGAAGTCGCCCGAATTGGCCGAGAAGCGCGCGCGCTCGCTCAGCGTGAACCCGCCAACATCGAACTGCGCCTCGAAACCGACCGACTTGGAGACCGGATGCATGCCGCCCGAAACCGAGAAGCTGGCGAGCTTGTTCTCGCCGTCGAGCGTGCGCACCGCGGTGATATAGGGCGACAACGCCGAATCCTTGCGGATGTCGAAGCCGGGCAGGTTCTCGATCACCGGTTTGTCGTTGGTGCCGGTCAGCTTGAAGTAATAAGGCGCGAAGGTCGGCGAGCGATCGTCGAGATACTTGGCGTAGAGCCGGACATAGCCGTTGCTGAACTGGCGCGTGACGTTGAGCTTGATCTGCCCGCCCTTATACCCGTCGAAACCGATGTTGCGCGGCCCCTCGCCCCAGCGATAGAAGCCGCCGACATGGAAGCGCAGGCTGTCGCTCAGCTTGCCGCCATAATCGACATCGACGCGGTTCTCGCCATAATCGAGCCCGCGGGTCAGCTGGATCGCGCCGCCCTGGACCTCGCCGGTCTTGGAAATCAGGTTGATCAGGCCGCCGGGCGAGTCCGAGGCGAAGGTCGATGCCGATCCGCCGCGGATCGATTCGATCGCGGCGAGGTTGAGATCGGCGCGCAGGAACACGTCGTTGCCGACGTTGAAGATGTCGCCGAATTCCACGACGGGGAGCCCGTCTTCCTGGATCTGCATGTACTTCGAGCCACCGGCTGCGAGCGGCAGCCCGCGTACGGTGTAGTTCGCATTGCCCTCGCCGATCCCCGATTCGATGCGCAGGCCGGGCATCGCACGCAGAATGTCGGCGAGCGGCCGCGGTCCGAGCTTCTCGGCTTCGCTGCCGCGAAGCGCGCTGGTCGAGGTCGCACTGTCGAGCCGGTCGCGGCCCTTGGCAACACCGGTCGAGAAGACATCTTGCGCGGGGCCCTTCGACGAGGCGATCTTGGGATCAGCGACAGAGACGTCGGCCTGCGCCGTAGAATTGGCGGAATCACCAGCAACCTGGGCGGCGGCCGGATAGGCAATCGCAACGGAGGTAAAAGCGAGCAACAGACAGCGCAATTTCACGGAACCCACCCCTAATTCTTTCCAACTATCCCTCTGATCTTGATTATAGGCGGGTGACTTGGCGGAGTGGTCTTTGTTGAAACATTCCGGACATACTGTGACACATGGATCACAGCCACCGTTGTCATAAGGGTTTGCGCTGCGGCCGGTTTTGCGCTACGGGCGCCACCTTCCAAAGCACCAGCTACGGAAACCTGCGGGAGGGCGCTTCGGCGTCCGGCTGAACCGCTAAACTTGATCGGGGCCTTTCAGGCTCCCTGAAAGAGAGTGACATGGCAAAGAAGATTACCGGCTATATCAAGCTGCAGGTGCCTGCGGGCTCTGCCAATCCGTCGCCGCCGATCGGCCCTGCTCTGGGTCAGCGCGGCGTCAACATCATGGAATTCTGCAAGGCGTTCAACGCCCAGACCGGCGACCAGGAGAAGGGCACGCCCCTCCCCACCGTGATCACCGTCTATGCGGACCGTTCGTTCTCGTTCGAGACCAAGACCCCACCGGCGACCTATCTGCTCAAGAAGGCCGCGAACCTCAAGTCGGGCTCGAAGGAGCCGGGCAAGACCAGCGCGGGAACCATCAAGCGCTCGGCCGTCCAGGCAGTTGCCGAGGCGAAGATGAAGGACCTGAACGCAAACGATATCGAGGCGGCCACGAAGATCATCGAGGGCTCTGCCCGCGCGATGGGCCTCCAGGTTGTGGAGGGCTAAAGACATGGCAAAGCTGACCAAGAAGCAGAAGACCTGGACCGTCGACGGCGAGAAGCTGCACGGTGTCGACGAGGCGATCGGCATCGTCAAGGCGAACGCGACCAGCAAGTTCGACGAGACCGTCGAAGTCGCGCTCAACCTCGGCGTCGATCCGCGCCACGCAGACCAGATGGTCCGCGGAGTCGTCACCCTGCCCAAGGGCACCGGCAAGACGGTTCGCGTCGGCGTCTTCGCGCGCGGCGCCAAGGCTGAGGAAGCCACGGCTGCAGGCGCAGACGTCGTCGGCGCCGAAGACCTGATGGAAGCCATCCAGGGCGGCAAGATCGACTTCGATCGCTGCATCGCCACCCCCGACATGATGGGGCTGGTCGGTCGCCTCGGTAAGGTGCTGGGTCCGAAGGGCCTGATGCCGAACCCGAAGCTCGGCACCGTGACGATGAACGTCGGCCAGGCGGTGAAGGACGCCAAGGGCGGCCAGATCGAATACCGTGTCGAAAAGGCCGGCATCATTCATTCGGGCATCGGCAAGGCGTCGTTCCCGGCCGAGGACCTGCGCGCGAACTTCGACGCACTGGTCGACGCCGTGATCAAGGCCAAGCCGGCAGGCGCCAAGGGCAAGTATGTGCGGAAAGTCGCGCTGAGCTCGTCGATGGGCCCGGGCGTCAAGGTCGACGTGGCGGAAGTCGCCACGGCCTGATCCACCTGACCGGAAATGTCGAGGGGGCCGGGAGCGATTCCGGCCCCCCTTTTCGTGAGCGGGACATTCCAGGCGGTCCCAGGGCGCGGAATTTCCGGAATGGCGCGGACGCGGCGATCCGCCTATCGGGTGCGCGATGCAGGTGCGCGATGACCATCGATTCTGACCCCATGCGGCACGTGGGCGGGGTGCAGGTGCGCCCGCCGCGCAAGAACCTGATGCTGGCCGCGACGATCGAGTGCGGCGGCACGCGCGCGCCGGTACGGATCCGCAACCTCTCAGAGAGCGGCGCGATGATCGATGGGGCCGCGCTTCCCGATCCCGGCGCCGCGCTGGTGCTGTCGCGCGCCGAGATCACCGTCGGCGCCATGGTTGTGTGGCGCGAGGCCGGGCGATGCGGGATCCGGTTCGACTCGGTGGCCGCCACGGTGGATGAGTGGGTGACGGGGAAGCGACCCGCCACTTTCGCAGGTCAGCAGGGCCAGGCCCGCGTCGACGCGATCCAGGTTGCAGCCCGCGCCGGCATGCTGCCGCCCGAACCCGTGCCTGCCCCGACAGGACAGATCGACACCGGCGAGCTCGACCGGCGCGTCGCCGAGGAAGTCATCCACGTCCAGCGACTGATCGACGCGCTCGGCGAGGAACTCGTCGAGGACCCGGTGATGCTCCAGCGCCATATGCGCCTGCTCCAGAACCTCGATCGCGCCAGCCAGATCCTCGAGCATCTCGGCGCAGTGCTCGCCGCGCCCGATCGCGCCGCCGCGGTGCAGGGAATTTCAATGCAGGACCTTCGCGAGCGCCTGCTGCGCAAACCTATCTTCTGACGTCGCAGCAAGGCACCAGCCCGGCCGCAGTGCGTTCTGGCGGCATGAATACGGAGCCCGACATTACCGGCGGATGCGCGTGCGGCGCGGTGCGTTTCACGATCCGCGGCACGGCGGTGCGCGCCGGCCTGTGCCACTGCATGACCTGCCGCAAGGCGCATGCCGCGGCGTTCAATCCCTTCGTCGTATATCTGCGCGAGCAGGTCGAAGTCCGCGGCACGCTCCAGTGCTGGCGAAGCACGCCAGGCTATGAGCGGCAGTTCTGCCCACATTGCGGGTCGCGCGTGCTCGGCGGCAATGTCACCGGCGACGAGGTAGAGGTCTCGCTCGGCAGCTTCGACGAAGTCGGGCGGGTCGCCCCGGAATATGAGAGCTGGGTGGTGCACCGCGAGCCCTGGCTGCCGCCCATCGACATTCCGCAAAATCCCGGCGAGCGGCCGAGCGGCTAGCGCACGCTCACGCCCCGTAGAATTGGGGCAGCCAGTTGCGCGTCACCGTGACGCGGTCGCCGAGCTTGGCGGCGCGAAACAGCAACGCCGCGAATTCGTCGGGCAGGCCGATGCAGCCGTGCGTGGCATAGCGGTTGTCGACCGTATCGCCGCTGCCGTGGAGTGAGATGCCGTCCCAGGTCAGCCGCATCATGTACGGCATCGGCGCATTGTAGAGGTTCGAAATGTGATGGAGCTGCTTCTGGAGGATCGGAAAGGTCCCCAGCGGTGTCGGTTTCTCGTCTATGCCGTAAATCAGGATGGTGCGGCCGATCTCGATGCCGGCGCGATAGACGTAGAGCGTGTCGCGCGCGACGTCGGCGACGATCTCGATCTTGCCCGCGGGCGCGCGCTGTGGCTCCCAGAGATACTCGCCCTCCTCCAGCGGCGTGTCCGGGGTCAGGATCGCATAGACGATCGGGCCCTTCGCCGCGGCCGCGGCGGCATCGGAGGGCAGCAGCAGCGACGCGAGGAGGAGCATGAACGCGCCTCCTGCCGCTCGCCGGAACCGGCGGAGGAGCAAGGATCGAGTCTTCATGCGCGACGATATTGCTGGCAAAACTCGGCCTGGCTAGCATGGTTTTTCGACTGTTCCGCAGGGGCACAGCTTGACATTTCGTTAAGCATGATCGGTGGCGGCGGCGGGAGAGCGGGTCTTGAGACTGAACCGGCGGACGTTCATGGGCGCGGCGATCGCAGTCGGGCATGCCCCGTTGCTCGCCCGGCAGCCTGGGCGCACGCCGATCACCGGCTGGACTGGCACCACGGGCGGCGGCCGCGGACGCGTGCTGCGCGTCACCAGCCTCGCTTCCGAAGGTCCAGGCACGCTGCGCGAGGCACTGGCGGCCCAGGGACCCCGGCGGATCGTGTTTGCGGTAGGCGGGGTGATCGATCTCGCACGCAAGAGCTTGTCGATCCGCGAACCCTTCGTCACGATTGAGGGCGAGACCGCCCCTTCCCCCGGCATAACCCTGATTCGCGGCGGGATCTCGGTGTCGGCGCATGACGTGGTCCTCCGGCACATTCGGGTACGGGCCGGCGCCGATGGCGCTCCTTCCAAGAGCGGCTGGGAAGTCGATGGGCTGTCGACCAGCGCCGCGCACGACGTGATCGTCGACCATTGCTCGTTCGCCTGGGCGACCGACGAGAACCTCTCTGCCTCCGGCCCGCGCTTCGCCGGCGGCGACAATGTCGAGGCATGGCGGCAGCACACCTCGCGACGGATCAGCTTCACTCGGAATATCGTCGCCGAGGGGCTCTCGCTCTCGAGCCACGCCAAGGGCGAGCATTCGAAGGGCTCGCTGATCCACGACAACGTCACCCAGGTGCTGATCGCGGGTAATCTCTACGCGCATAATTACGAGCGCAACCAACTGTTCAAGGGCGGTGCCCAGGCGCTCAGCGCGAACAACCTGATCTACGACCCCGGCAATCGCTGCATGCATTATGCGCTCAACGAGGAGGAATGGTCTGGCCACCCCTGGGCGGTGGGAAAGCTGGCGCTCGTCGGCAATGTCGTGCGCGGCGGCGCCTCGACGCGCGCCGACCTGCCCTTCCTGATCGTCGAGGGTCAGGGCGATCTCGAATTGTTCGAGCGCGACAACGTGGCGACGCTGGCCGACGGACGACCAATGCGGCGGTTCGGTATCATCTCGAACCGCGATCCCAAGGCGATCCCCCTCTCCCACGCGCCGTTCTGGCCGCCTGGTTTCAAGGCACGCCCGGCGCGCAAAGTCGAAGCCTGGGTGCTCGCCGAAGCGGGCGCACGGCCCTGGGACCGCGATGCGGTCGACAAGCGCATCGTCGCCGAGGTACGCAGTGGCGGCGGGCGGGTGATCGACGACGAGCGCGAGGTGGGCGGGTATCCTAGCGGTTGACTCCTCCCCGCATTTCGCTATGTGCGCGCCTTCGCAGATGGGGTTCGCCTTGCCTGCGTTCCGTCCGAGACAGCGAGTGACCGGAATATGCCGGTCTTGATTTCTCGCCAAGACGGGGACAGATTTTTCGACCGACGACCCGCCTCGCGCGGAGCGTTCGGGTCACGCCAGGGCTGCCCTGGCCGCGACGATCGTGCCCCTCGGACAATGTGTAACCGGAGCCTCTCGGGGCTCCTTAACGAGGAGACCGGCATGGATCGTTCCCAGAAGGCTG
Source organism: Sphingomonas sp. FW306-1B-B10E (assembly GCF_058782005.1). Taxonomy (NCBI): domain Bacteria; kingdom Pseudomonadati; phylum Pseudomonadota; class Alphaproteobacteria; order Sphingomonadales; family Sphingomonadaceae; genus Sphingomonas; species Sphingomonas sp. FW306-1B-B10E. Next base: position 87,453 of record NZ_JBYSXG010000005.1, on the reverse strand, counting down.
ATGCCGTTGCCGAGCTGAATCGCACCTTCAACGAGGTCGGCGTGGTGGTTGTCACCCGCAATCTCGGGATGACCGTCAAGCAATCGACGGACCTCCGCAACAAGATGCGCGCAGCCGGTGCGAGCTATAAGGTCTCGAAGAACAAGCTTGCCAAGATTGCCGCTGCGGACACCGATTATTCGGTGATCGCGGACCTGCTCACGGGTCCGACGGCGCTCGCCACCTCCGCCGATCCCGTGGCTGCGGCCAAGATCGCGGTGGAATTCGCCAAGACGAACGACAAGCTCGAAATCGTCGGCGGCGCAATGGGCAGCCAGCTGCTCGATGCGGAAGGCGTGAAGGCACTCGCGACGCTGCCGTCGCTGGATGAACTTCGTGCGAAGCTCGTGGGGCTCATCGTGGCTCCCGCGACCAAGATCGCGACGATCACTCAGGCACCGGCCGCGCAGATCGCGCGTGTTCTTTCGGCATATGCGGAGAAGGAAGCCGCATAAGCGGCCCCTTTGTTCGAGATCATTCCCTAACCTATCTGATTGATTGGAGTTTAATCATGGCTGACCTTAACGCACTCGTCGACCAGCTCTCCGAGCTGACCGTTCTCGAAGCCGCCGAGCTCTCGAAGCTTCTCGAAGAGAAGTGGGGCGTCTCGGCCGCTGCAGCAGTTGCAGCGCCTGCCGCCGGCGGCGCCGGTGGCGCAGCTCCGGCTGCCGAAGAGAAGACCGAATTCGACGTGATCCTGACCGGCGACGGTGGCAAGAAGATCAACGTCATCAAGGAAGTCCGCGCGATCACCGGCCTCGGTCTGACCGAAGCCAAGACCCTCGTTGAATCGGCTCCCAAGGCCGTCAAGGAAGGCGTCAACAAGGACGAGGCCGAGAAGATCAAGAAGCAGCTCGAAGAAGCCGGCGCGACCGTCGAGGTCAAGTGAGCCTGCGCGCATAAGCGCGAAGGACTCATCCCCGCGCAGGCGGGGATCCAGCTTCTGCTTCATGGCAGAGAACGAAAGGGCGGCCCCGCGGGGGTCGCCCTTTTTCGTTGCGTCCGGATCGTTTCTCGAGGAACCCGGTCGCGGACTATGCGTAATGGTGCGACTGCGTAACGAAATGGAGATGTGCATGCGTGACTTGCAACGGGCTGCGTTCCTGGCGATCGCTTCGGCCGCGGCGTTCGCCGCCGTCCCCGCCTCCGCGCAGACCGAATTCAGCGGCGCGGGCGAAACTTCCGAGCTCGATTGCGCCGGCGGCAGCGCCACGATCGAAGGCGCGAGCAACGTCCTGACGATCACCGGGGCCTGTACCAGCCTGACGGTCACCGGTGCGAGCAACCGGATCACGATCGATCTCGCCAAGGTATCGACGGTGCGCGTCGAAGGCGCGGGCAATGAGATCCACTGGCGCGCGCCCGGCACCGCCAAGCCGCGCCTCAACGTCGTCGGCGCAAGCAACCGGATCTCGCGCCTGCGCTGACCGCGGCTAAGTCCGGGCGAAACATAAAATCACGTTCGAGCAATGTGCGGCAAGGCTTTCTGACCGCCGAGCCTTGCCGCGCGCTAGGCATCCGGGAATGAGGGTAGATCGATTCGCCCCCTCGCCGCCTGACAGGAACAGACATGCCCTCCGGACTTGTAGCTTTGCTCGACGACGTCGCCGGGATCACCAAGCTCGCCGCGGCGTCGCTCGACGATGTCGGCGCGGCTGCGGGTAAGGCGGGCACCAAGGCGATGGGCGTGGTGATCGACGACACTGCGGTGACGCCGCGTTATGTCGTCGGCCTCGCGCCCGAGCGCGAGCTGCCGATCATCGCCAAGATCGCGCTGGGATCGTTGCGCAACAAGCTGCTGATCCTCCTCCCCGCGGCGCTGATCCTCAGCGCCTTCGCGCCCTGGGCGATCACGCCGCTGCTGATGCTGGGCGGTGCCTTTCTGTGCTTCGAGGGTGCCGAGAAAGTGCTCGAGGCGATGGGCGCCGGTGGCCATGCCGAGGTCGAGGAAACCCCGATGGAGGCGGCGCATCTCGAAGCCTCCAAGGTCAGCGGCGCGATCCGCACCGACTTGATCCTCTCCGCGGAGATCATGGCGATCGCGCTCGCCGACGTCTCGCATGAACCGATCCTGACCCAGGGCGTGGTGCTGGCACTGGTCGGCGTCGGGATCACGATCGCGGTGTACGGCGTGGTCGGGCTGATCGTGAAGATGGATGATATCGGGCTTCACCTCGCGAAGCGGCGCTCGGCGGCGACGCGGGCATTGGGCCGCGGTCTGGTGAAGGGCATGCCGGTGCTGATGCGGGCGCTGTCGATCATCGGCACCGCGGCGATGATCTGGGTCGGCGGCGGCATTCTGGTCCACGGGCTCGAAGGGCTCGGGATGCACGAGCCCGCGGGTACGATCCATCACGCCGCAGAGGCCGTTGCGCACGCCAGCGGCGCGTTGGGCGGCCTGACCGGCTGGCTGGTGACGGCGATTGCCTCGGGTGTGTTGGGGCTCGTAGTGGGCGGTGTGATCGCCTTCGCGCTGCACCAAATCCACAAACTGAGGCACTAGACCGCGCGCGGATTCAGGCGGCGACGGCCTGACGCGGGAGGTAGCGCGTAGCGGTGAGCTGGCTCGCCTGCTGGTTGCGATCGAGCCAGATGGGGCCGAGCTTGCCCCCCTGCCCCGGCGTGCCGATCATGAAGTCCGCGCCGAAACGGCGAATGCTGATCCCCGCGCGCCACTTCACTTCGACCATCACCATCGGCACGAACATCGGCCGGCCGCGCATCTCGACGACATGGACCAGCTCGCGCGGCAGAGCGAGCCGAACCGGCATGCGCCCGCCGGCGCCCGCTGGGAGATCAAAGGGCGTTCCAGCAGCATCCGTGATCGGATTGGCGTGATAGCCGGCGATGTTGCGGTCCTGCTCGGGACTGGCGCTCATCATCGCCATCAGCACGCGGATATTCTCGGCGGCCGACGGCTGGAGGTTGCCGATCAGCAATTCGAAATCGAGCAGCACGTCGCGCTCGGTGACTTCGATACTGCCGGGACGAAGGAGAATCTCGAACGGCTCACTCGTCGGCACCGCGGGTGGTGCCGGCGGCGGCGGTGCCACCCCTAGCGGCGGCGCGACCGGGCGCGAGGGAGCGGCCGGTACGGGCACGGGTGCGGGCGCCGTTACGGCCGGCGCCTCATAGGGTTCGTCTTCGACGGCAGCGCGACGGCGGCGCTGGAACGCCCAGAATATGCCGAATGCCAGCGCAGTGGCGCCGGCGCCGGCCAAGGCCCATAGCCACCCCGGCATTGTCCCGGATGAAGCCGCGGCCTGCGATGCCGGGAGTGTTGGCGCGGGCGACGCGGTGGTGACTGGCACAGGGCTGGGCGACGAGGTCGGCGCTGCCAGCGGCGCAGGCGTTGGCGCAGCGATGGCAGAGGATGCCGGCGCAGGCGACGGCGTCGGCGTAGCGGCGGGGGCCGGCGTGGGACGTGCCGCGGGGGCGCGGGCCGGAGCCGTCGCGCGCGCTGCCGGGGATGCGCTGGGAACGGGGACCGGCAGCGGCGCCACGGTAGGCACTGGCGTCGGCGTCGCGGCGGGCGGCGCCAACGTGAAGCGTTCGGGCGCGACATTGGGAAGCGTGGTGTTCGGTCGCGCGGGCGACGGCAGCGGTACCGGGGTCGGCGTCGTCTGCTGCGCATGGGCGGAGGGCCCACTCGCGACGAGCGCCGCCGCAGCGGCACCTAGCCGAACGATCCGATAGTTCCCGCGCGTCACCACCGTGTCTCTAGCCGCTTCAAGCTGAATTGCACCTGCACGTGACGCGTTTTAGCGGCGCCCTGCCGCAGGTGAAGGGGAATTTGCTGCAAGCCCCTCCCCTTCAGGGGAGGGGCTAAGGCAATCACGGCACCGTTACGCGGTGGAACGGCACCTTTGCGAGTTCGGGGAGCGCCTTGAGCTGAGGCTCGACGGTCTTGAGGTCGCCGACCGCCACCAGCACGAGCTTGTCGATCGGGTAGCTCGCCTTAGCCGAGGCCATCATCGCCGCGGGCTCGACCGCGAGCACTTCGGGGACGTAGCGGTCGGTCCAGTCTGCCGGGAGCCCGAGCAGGTCGCGCGTCGCGAGCGTGTTGACCAGCGAAGGCGAGGTCGAGTTCGAGATCGCGAAAAGCCCGGCCATATAGGTGCGGATGCCCTTCGATTCCTCCTCCGGTGCCGGCTCGGTCTGCATCCGGCGGATTTCCTTGAAGACTTCGCCCAAAGCCGCGCCGGTGACGTTGGTGGTGACATCGGCATCGAACGTCCACAATGCCTCGTCGGGATTGAACGCGATGCCCGAGCCTGGCGAATAGGTATAGCCCTTGGTCTCGCGGATATTCGTGGTGATCCGCGAGCTGAACGCACCGCCGAGCAGCGAATTGGTCACGCGCTGCGGGATGTCGGCGTCGCTGCCGGCCACCGCGGCGTCGAAGGACAACCGCAGCGTGGTCTGCGGCGCATCGGGCCGGTCGATCAGGATGACCCGCGGACCAGGCTGGTGCGGCGCGGCGAGCTTGAGCGGTGCCGGCCCTGCTGCCCAGCCTGCGAAGGTCCGCGTGATCGCGGCCTTGACCGCGGCCGCATCGAACTTGCCGGCGATGTAGAGATGCGCGCGCTTCGCCCCGAACTGGCCGCGGTGGAACGCCTTGACCTGGTCGATCGTGTAGCCGGCGAACTGCGCCTGCCCCGGTACGACGCGGCCATAAGGATGGTTGGGTCCGTAGACCGTGCGTGCCAGCGCGATATCGGCGAGCGTGCCCGGCTCCGACAAGGCGACGCTCAGCTGGCGCTGGAGGTTAGCCTTGACCCTGGCGAGCTCGCTTGCCGGAAGATCGGGGCGGATCGCGACGTCGCCGATCAGCGCGATCGCCTGCGGAGTATATTCCGACAGCACGTTCATCGTGATCTGGGTAGTCTGCTGGCCCGCGCCGACGCCCAGGTCGCCCCCCATTTCGGCGGCGGCGGTGGCGAGCTGCCCGGCGCTGCGGCCAGCGGCGCCTTCCTTCATCATCGCCGCGGTGAGATCGGCGAGCCAGGTCGCCTCGCCTTCGACGGCATTGCCGGCGCGGATGCGCAGCGACACCACCGCCTTGGGCGCGATCCCGTAGGGGACCAGGGTCACATCCATGCCGTTGGGAAGCGTGAAGGTCTCGGTCGCGGGCAGCCGGAACGGCTTGGGCTCACCGACCGGCGGGGCCGGCGGGAAATCTTGCGCGAGCGCGGGAACGGCGGCAGTGAGCGCGAACAGGCTCGCCAGCAGGATGCGCTTCATCACTTGCCTCCCTGTGCGGCACCCTTGGCGCCCGGCTCGATCAGATAGACCGAGCGATTGGTCTTGCGCAGATATTCCTGCGCGGTCTTCTGGATCAGCGCCGGCGTGACTTTGGCGAAGCCGTCCTCGATGCGGTTGATCGCCTGCGGGTCGTTGTCGAACAGCGCATGCACGGCGAGCAGATCGACCAGCCCCACCCGGCCGCCGCCGTCGATCTCGCCATAGAGATCCGAGCGCATCTTGGTCTTGGCGCGCGCCAGTTCCGCCGCGGAGACCGGCGCGCTGCGCAGCCCCTCGATCACTTCGTCGACCGCCTGGGTGATCTGCGCCGGGCTGTGCGTCGGATCGTGCGTGAAGCTGAAGCTCCACAGCATCGGCCCGCGATAGTTGAACATGTTGCCGAGATCGCCGTTGATCCCGCCGCTGATTTCGCCGGCGATGCCGGTCTGCTGGACGAGCTTGGTGTAGAGCCGGCTGTCGTCGCCCTGTACGAGGATCTGGTCGATCAGCCCCATTGCATACCATTCGGGCGTGCCGCGCTCGGGCACATGATAACCCGCGGCGTAGCCCGGCTTGGGGGCGAGCGCGTCGACGCGGCTCTTGACCTTCTCGGCGATCTGGCGCGGCTCGGCGATGTCGGGCTGGACGACCGCCGGCTTCTTGGCGATCGGCCCGAAATAGCGCTCGACCGTCGCGCGGGTGGCGGCATAGTCGATGTCACCCGCGATCACGAGCACCGCATTGCTGGGGCGATAGAAAGCGTCGAAGAACGACTTGGCATCGGGCACCGTCGCCGCCTCGATCTCCTTCAAATCGCCGTAGAAATTGTGGCTATTGTACCAATTGGTGTTGGCCAGCATCGGCAAGTCGATCCACGGCCAGGTGCTATAGGGCTGGTTGAGGACGTTGACCTTGACCTCGTTGCCGACCACCCCCTGCTGGTTGGCGAGCACGGTCTGGTCGATCACCGGATTGGCCATGCGATCGGCCTCGAGCCACAGCATGCGGTCGAGCGCGCTCGACGGCAGCACTTCGTAATAATTGGTGAAGTCGAAGCGCGTCGAGCCGTTGTTGACCCCGCCCGAATTGGTCACGGTCTTGTCGAACACGCCCTTGGGCGCGTGCTTCGATCCCTGGAACATCAGATGCTCGAACAGATGCGCGAAGCCGGTGCGCTCGCGCGGCTCGACGCGGAAGCCGATGCCGTAATAGATCGCGATCGTCACCGTCGGGGCGATATTGTCCTTGGCGAGTACGACTTTGAGGCCATTGGCGAGGGTGAAATACTGCATATCGACGTGCAGTCTCTGCGCCGCGGCGGGCGCAGGCTGCGCGAACGCCGGGGTCGACAAGGCGCTGGCGGCGAGCGCGAGCGCGAGGCTCCATTGCTTCATTCGGGAGGACCTCTTCGAGAGAATCGAGATGTGTGTTGGCGTAGCACCACGCTGGGAGGCGGGGAAGCGCGCAGTCGTCCACCCCCTCACTACCGAAGCCGCCTTTTACTTCGCCATCGCCGCCGATTGATCGAGCGGCACCACCGGCAGCAGCACCGCGCTCGACTGCGCGCCGCCGTAGACAATCGACACCGTCGCCTTCTGGTAATCGGACTTCTTCGCAAAGAAGATGTTGTCGACATACTTTTGCGGGTTGCGGTCATAGACCGGGAACAGGCTCGACTGGACCTGGACCATGATCCGGTGGCCGGGCTGGAAGACGTGGTTCACCGTCGGCAGGCGGAACTTGTATTCCTGGACCTTGTTCGCCGGGATCGCGCTCGGATGCTCGAACGAGTTGCGATAGCGGCCGCGGAAGATGTCCATCGCTATCGGTAGCTGGAAGCCGCCCATTTCCTTCCTGGTCGCCATCTCGTCGGGATAGACATCGATCACCTTGACCACGAAGTCGCCGTCGGTGCCCGTGGTCTTGGCGAAGATGTCCGCCAGTGGCGCGCCCGAAACACGAACCGGGGCGGTCAGCGGATCGGTCATATAGGTCATCACGTCGGGACGCCCGTCGACGAAGCGCTGGTCGGTGACGAGATAGGTCGACCAGCGGCCATCGCTGAAATTCACCGGGCGCGGCAGATGCGGCACCGGCTTGGCGGGATCCGAAACGTAGCTGTCGGACCCTTGCCCGGGCTTATCGAAGCCAAGACCCTCGGCGGGCTTGAGATAGATAGGGGTCAGCTTCTCGCCGCAGCCCGCCTCGCAGGCGAGTGGCCATTTGTTCATATATTCCCAGCGGTTGTCGCCGGTATTGTAGAAGCTGGCCTTGGCCGGCGTGAAGGGTGGCGCGCCGTCCTTCAGATAGGCGTTGAAGAAAGGCAGCAGGATATCGCGGCGCGCCTGGAGGGCAGTGTCGCCTTCGAAGTTGAGCTGGCCGAGGGTCGAGCCGTTATAATTGAACTGCGAGTGCCGCCATGGACCCATGAGCAGGAAGTTCTTGTCGGCCTGAGCGGTCCTCTGAAGCGCTTCCCAGCTATGGATCGCGCCGTACATGTCCTCGTGGTCCCAGATGCCCTGCTCCCACAGGGTCGGCACGTTCGACGGGTGCGCGGCGAGCAATTTGTCGAGCGCCTGCCCCTGCCAGAAGGCGTCATAGGCGACGTGCTGGCTCATCTTGTTCCAGGCGGGCAGCTGGTCATAGCCGAACTGCTTGGCCCAATCGCCGGCGCTGCCGATGCGGCGGAAGGTATCGTAATCGTCCCAGTCGGGACGGTTAGGCGCCTTGCCTTCGCCCTTGTAGCCGGTCTGGCTGCCGATCCAGCCGATATTGGCAAGGCGGAACGCGCCGTAATGGAACCAGTCGTCGCCCATCCAGCCGTCGATCATCGGGCTCTCGGGTGCCGCGACCTTCAATGCCGGATGCGGGTTGAGCAGCGCCATCACCACGGTGAAGCCTTCGTAGCTCGAGCCGAGCATGCCGACCTTGCCGTTGCTCTCGGGGATGTTCTTGACCATCCAGTCGATCGAATCCCAAGCATCGGTGGTGTGATCGACCTTGGTCGGGTTGAGCGGACCGACCGGCGGACGCGTAATGACGTAATCGCCCTCCGAGCCATACTTGCCGCGAATGTCCTGGAACACGCGGATATAGCCGTCGCGGACGAACACCTCGTCGCCCTCGGGCAGCGCGTTGATCATCGTCGTGCTGTCGGTGCGCTTGACGCGGCCGGCCGCATTATAGGGAGTGCGGGTGAACAGGATCGGGGCGTTCTTGGCGCCCTTGGGGATGACGATGACGGTGTAGAGCTTCACCCCGTCGCGCATCGGGATCATCACTTCGCGCTTGATAAAGTCCGAGGCCTGCGGCGGGGGCGTGAACTTCGCCGGGATGTCGTTGAACGGCTGGGCCTGCTGCGCCAGTGCGGGCGATGCGAAGAGGGCGGTGCCGGCGAGCGATGCGGCGAGCAGCTTGTTCATATGGTCCCCTGTCTGAGGCGGCAGGGATAGACCTGGAAGGGTCACAGATGAAAGCACAATTCCGTCTCCCCAAGGAGAGCGGAATAGTAAAACGGCGGGCGAGGTGACCCTCGCCCGCCGTGCCCATCCCCTACCCCCCGATTGGGGAGGGTCTGGTAGCTCTCAGATCACGCGTGCTCGGGCGTGCCCAGCAGCTCGGCCTCGACATCCTCGACCATGTGCGGGCGGGTCGCACCGATCGGGCCGACGCCGTCGCTGACCGGGCTCGGGCGGCCAATCTTGAACTTGGCCGAGGTGCGGCCCTCGCTGCCGTCGGCGAGCGTGTAGCGCGCCTCGGCAACGACGACCGGGTTGAACACGCGGCCCATCTCGCCCTTCGGCACCGCGAGATGCGCGTCGACGCGAGTGCCGTCGCCGGCCTCGATCGTCACCGGCGGAACCGCGGTGTCCGCGGTACGCTCGGTCAGCAGATTGTCCATCTCGTTGCCCTCGGCATCGGCGAGCATGAAGGTCGAGATGCGGACGTTGCGGGCGGGAACGTCGCCGGCATTGCCGACGGTCAGCTCGACATCGACCAGTGCCTCGTCTTCGCTGGTGCCGGCACGGACCGGACGGAGGCCGAACTCGAGCCACGGGCGGTTTGAAACCGGCGCCGGGGCGTCGGTGACGCCGGCAAGGTCCTCGGTCGCAGGCTCGGCGAGCTCGGCCTCCACATGCGCCTCGGTAACATCATCGACCGTTGCGGGGATCGCGGCGGTCGCCGGCGTGAACGGGCTCACCTCCGGCTCGTGGCGCGGCTCGACGACAGGCGTCGCACGGACCGGCGTGGCAGCGATAGGCGCCTCATAGGCGCGCGGCGCGACCGGTGCCTCATAAGCGCGCGTCACGGGCTCTTCGTACACGCGCTCTTCGACCAGTTCGTCCTCGTCGCGACGGCGACGCATGAGCAGGAATGCCGCGGCGCCCGCGATCAGGACGATCAGGCCGCCGAGCAGCCAAGGCCAGGCGAAGCTCGATCCGCTGCGCGTCTCGGTCTGGGTGGTTGCGGTGTCGGCAGCGACCGGTGCAGCAGCTTCGGGTGCCGGAGCCGGGGCAGCAGTCGTGGGTGCGGGCGCCTCCGTGACGGGCGCAGGCGACTGGGCTACCGGCGCGGCGGGCGCAGCTTGGGGGGCGGGAGCCGGCGCGGCTTCACGGGCCGGAGTGGCTGCCGCGCGCGTGGTCTGGCGTACGGTCTGTCGCGTCTGGATCGCGCGCGGTGCCGAGCGCTCGGCGCGCGGTTCGGCCTCGGTCACCGTGCCGGGGCGCGGCCCGGGCGGCGGCGCAGGCTGGACGATCGGCGTCGACGGCGCCATCTCGACGCGCGCTGCCGGAGCAGGCGCCGGAGCCGGCGTCACTGCGATCGGCGGCGGCGTGACCGTCTGCGTCGGCGCCTCCTGTGCGAAAGCGGGGGTTGCGAGGAGCGCGGCGCCGATCAACAGCGCGGTGCGGGGGCGAGCGGTTTGGTTCTTCATCATATCGCAGGTTAAATGAGTGGAACCCGGAATCGGACCCCGCTTAGTGCGCCGATCCGTTGCCAATCCACGACGAATTACAGGGTTAATTCAAGGTTCAGCCCGCGAAATCCCGCACTTGCCAAAGCCAAAAAGGTTCCTTGGGCGGTTTGACATGCGCAGCCCCGGCCCCTATATCGCCGTCACACCACAGCACCGGGAAATGATGCGCAGTCGCGCAGTGCATCGATCGAATTGGCGTTGTGGCGTTCATAGGACGCTGAAAGCTGCCGAAACCCGAAGGGGAGTCGTGCAGCCTTTTCGCGTCCTTTCGCACGTCCCGGCCCCGGACAGGGGCACCGAAATTACGGCTGACGAGGCACAAAACACCCATGGCAACCAAAGCAATCGAGGGCGGCACGATGAAGCGCCGCATCCGCAAGGTGTTCGGCAACATCCACGAAGTGGTCCAGATGCCGAACCTGATCGAGGTTCAGCGCGAATCCTACGAGCAGTTCCTGCGCAGCGATCCCTCGATCGGCTATGTGTCGGGCCTCGAAAAGACGCTGCGGTCGGTCTTCCCGATCCGCGACTTCGCCGGCACCGCCGAGCTAGACTTCGTCAATTACGAGCTCGAGAACCCCAAGTTCGACGTCGAGGAATGCCGTCAGCGCGGCATCACCTATGCAGCGCCGATGCGCGTCACGCTGCGTCTGATCGTGTTCGAGGTGGATCCCGATACGGAAGCCCGCTCGGTCCTCGATATCAAGGAGCAGGACGTCTATATGGGCGACATGCCCCTGATGACGGGCAACGGCACCTTCTTCATCAACGGCACCGAGCGCGTGATCGTGTCGCAGATGCACCGTTCGCCGGGCGTGCTGTTCGATCATGACCGTGGCAAGACCCACGCGTCGGGCAAGTACCTCTTCGCGGCGCGCGTGATCCCGTATCGCGGCTCGTGGCTCGACTTCGAGTTCGACGCCAAGGACATCGTCAACGTCCGTATCGACCGCAAGCGCAAGCTGCCGGTCACGTCGCTGCTCTATGCCCTCGGTCTGAACAGCGAGGACATCCTCAATTATTTCTACAACCGCGTGACCTATGTCCGCGGTCCGAATGGCTGGCAGATCCCGTTCGCCGCCGAGAATTGGCGCGGCGCCAAGCCGATGTTCGACATCGTCGACGCCAAGTCGGGCGAAGTCGTGTTCGCCGCCGGGCAGAAGATCAGCCCGCGCGCCGCGAACAAGGCAGCCAAGGACGGGCTTGAGACGCTGTTGATCCCGACCGAGGAAATCTTCGGCCGCTATTCGGCGTACGACCTGATCAACGAGTCGACCGGTGAGATCTATATCGAAGCCGGTGACGAAGTGTCGGCCGAGAATCTCGAACTGCTCGACAAGGCAGGCATCGAGAAGCTCGAGCTGCTCGACATCGACCACATCTCGACGGGTCCGTGGATCCGCAACACGCTCAAGGTCGACAAGGCCGAGGAGCGCGAACAGGCGCTGTCCGACATCTACCGCGTCATGCGCCCCGGCGAGCCGCCGACGCTCGAGACCGCGGAATCGCTGTTCGCCGGTCTGTTCTTCGATCCGGAGCGCTACGACCTCTCGGCCGTCGGCCGCGTCAAGCTCAACATGCGCCTCGACCTCGACGCCGAGGACACCGTCACGACGCTTCGCACCGAGGATATCCTTGCGGTGGTCAAGACCCTGGTCGACCTCAAGGACGGCAAGGGCGAAGTCGACGACATCGACAATCTCGGCAATCGTCGTGTGCGTTCGGTGGGCGAGCTGCTCGAGAACCAGTACCGCGTCGGCCTGCTCCGCATGGAGCGCGCCGTTAAGGAGCGCATGAGCTCGGTCGACGTGTCGACCGTGATGCCGAACGACCTGATCAACGCGAAGCCCGCGGTTGCCGCGGTGCGCGAGTTCTTCGGTTCGTCGCAGCTCTCGCAATTCATGGACCAGACCAACCCGCTTTCCGAAGTAACGCACAAGCGTCGCGTCTCGGCGCTCGGGCCGGGCGGTCTCACGCGTGAGCGCGCGGGCTTCGAGGTTCGCGACGTCCATCCGACCCACTATGGCCGCATCTGCCCGATCGAGACGCCGGAAGGCCCGAACATCGGTCTGATCAACAGCCTCGCGAGCTTCTCGCGCGTCAACAAGTACGGCTTCATCGAGACGCCGTACCGCCGCATCGTCGACGGCAAGGTGACCAACGACGTCGTCTATCTGTCGGCGATGGAAGAGGCCAAGCACACGATCGCGCAGGCTTCGGCCGATCTCGACGCCGATGGCCGCTTTACCGAGGAGCTGGTCTCGTCGCGTCAGGCGGGCGAGTTCCTGATGGCGCTGCCCGAGCAGATCACGCTGATGGACGTCAGCCCCAAGCAGCTCGTCTCGGTCGCCGCATCGCTCATTCCGTTCCTGGAAAACGATGACGCCAACCGCGCGCTGATGGGCTCGAACATGCAGCGCCAGGCCGTTCCGCTGGTGAAGGCCGAAGCGCCTTTCGTCGGCACCGGCATGGAAGAGACCGTCGCTCGTGACTCGGGTGCGGCGATCGCCGCACGCCGCTCGGGCATCGTCGACCAGGTCGACGCGACCCGTATCGTCATCCGCGCGTCGGGCGATGTCGAAGCCACGCAGAGCGGCGTCGACATCTACACGCTGATGAAGTTCCAGCGCTCGAACCAGTCGACCTGCATCAACCAGCGTCCGCTGGTGAAGGTGGGCGACGTGGTCAATTCCGGCGACATCATCGCCGACGGCCCATCGACCGAGTTCGGCGAACTGGCGCTCGGCCGCAACGCGCTCGTCGCGTTCATGCCGTGGAACGGCTATAACTATGAGGACTCGATCCTCATCAGCGAGCGAATCGTGAAGGACGACGTGTTCACGTCGATCCACATCGACGAGTTTGAAGTGATGGCCCGCGACACCAAGCTCGGGCCGGAGGACATCACTCGCGACATCCCGAACGTCGGCGAAGAGGCTCTTCGGAACCTCGACGAAGCGGGCATCGTGTACATCGGTGCAGAGGTCGAGCCGGGCGACATCCTCGTCGGCAAGATCACGCCGAAGGGTGAATCACCGATGACCCCGGAGGAAAAGCTCCTCCGCGCGATCTTCGGCGAGAAGGCCTCGGATGTGCGCGACACCTCGCTACGCCTGCCCCCGGGCGTTGCCGGCACGATCGTCGACGTCCGCGTCTTCAATCGCCACGGCATCGACAAGGACGAGCGCGCATTGGCGATCGAACGCGAAGAGATCGAGCGCCTCAAGAAGGACTCGGACGACGAGCGCAACATCCTCAACCGTGCGACCTGGTCGCGCCTGAAGGAGATGCTCATCGGCCAGGTCGCGACCGCGACGCCGAAGGGCCTCAAGAAGGGCGCCGCCATCGACACCGACCTGCTCGACAGCGTCGATCGTCACGAATGGTGGAAGTTCTCCGTCCAGGACGACGCGATGCAGGCGAACTTGGAAGCGGTGAAGGGCCAGTATGATGAGGCCGTGAAGCGCATCAAGGACAAGTTCGAGGACCGCCGCGAGAAGCTCGAGCGCGGCGACGAGCTGCCGCCGGGCGTGCTCAAGATGGTGAAGGTGTTCGTCGCGGTGAAGCGCAAGCTGCAGCCGGGCGACAAGATGGCCGGCCGTCACGGCAACAAGGGCGTCATCTCGCGCATTCTGCCGGCGGAGGACATGCCGTTCCTCGCCGACGGGACGCCGGTCGATCTCGTGCTCAACCCGCTGGGCGTGCCTTCGCGCATGAACGTCGGTCAGATCTTCGAGACGCATCTCGGCTGGGCCGCGCGCAATCTGGGCCAGCAGATCAACACTGCGCTCGAGGATTGGCGCGAAGCCAATCCGGATGCTAAGGGCGGTGACATGCCTGAGGCGGTCAAGTCGCGGCTGCTCGAAGTCTATGGCGAGCATTACGCTGACGAGATCAAGGCGCGCAGCAGCGACCAGATCGTCGAGCTGGCGGGCAATCTGAAGACCGGCGTGCCGATGGGCACGCCCGTGTTCGACGGTGCACGCGAGAGCGACGTTTCGGACATGCTCGAACTGGCCGGGCTGCACAGCTCGGGGCAGTCGGAGCTGTTCGACGGCCGCACCGGCGACATGTTCGATCGCCGCGTCACGGTGGGCATCATCTACATGCTGAAGCTTCACCATCTGGTCGACGACAAGATCCACGCGCGTTCGATCGGGCCGTATAGCCTCGTCACTCAGCAGCCGTTGGGTGGTAAGGCGCAGTTCGGCGGACAGCGCTTCGGCGAAATGGAGGTCTGGGCACTGCAGGCGTACGGCGCGGCCTATACGCTGCAGGAGATGCTGACGGTGAAGTCGGACGACGTGGTCGGCCGCACCAAGGTCTACGAGGCGATCGTCAAGGGCGACGACACCTTCGAGGCCGGCATCCCCGAGAGCTTCAACGTGCTCGTCAAGGAAATGCGCTCGCTGGGCCTCAACGTCGAACTCAAGAACGACGAGCCGGGCTTCGATAGCGACGGCGTCGCGATCGCGGCGGAATAAGGGTTCGGGCGTCACCTGCGGGTGGCGCCCTTCCCTCCCCGCCCAGAGATTTGTCCTCCCATGAGGAAAACGAAATGAACGAACTGACCAACTTCGCGAACCCGGTGGCCAAGCCGGAGACCTTCGACCAGATCCAGATCGGCATCGCCTCGCCTGACCGCATCCGCAGCTGGTCGTTCGGCGAGATCAAGAAGCCCGAGACGATCAACTACCGCACGTTCAAGCCCGAGCGTGACGGCCTGTTCTGCGCGCGCATCTTCGGTCCGATCAAGGATTACGAGTGCCTGTGCGGCAAGTACAAGCGCATGAAGTACAAGGGCATCGTCTGCGAGAAGTGCGGCGTCGAGGTCACGGTCTCGAAGGTCCGCCGCGAGCGGATGGGCCATATCGAGCTCGCCGCCCCGGTCGCGCACATCTGGTTCCTGAAGAGCCTGCCGTCGCGCATCGGCCTGCTGCTCGACATGCAGCTCAAGCAGCTCGAGCGCGTGCTCTATTTCGAAGCCTATATCGTCATCGAGCCGGGCCTGACGCCGCTCGAGAAGTATCAGCTGCTCACCGAGGATGAGCTGCTCGACGCGCAGGACGAATATGGCGAGGACGCCTTCTCGGCCGGGATCGGCGCCGAGGCCGTCAAGCAGATGCTGATGGACCTCGACCTCGAGGGTGAGCGCAAGGAGCTGCTCGACGAGCTGGCGGTCACCAAGTCCGAGCTCAAGCCCAAGAAGATCATCAAGCGCCTGAAGGTCGTCGAGAGCTTCATCGACTCGGGCAACCGCCCCGAATGGATGATCCTTGACGTCGTTCCGGTCATTCCGCCCGAGCTGCGCCCGCTGGTGCCGCTGGACGGCGGCCGCTTCGCGACTTCGGATCTCAACGATCTGTATCGCCGCGTGATCAACCGCAACAACCGCCTCAAGCGCCTGATGGAGCTGCGTGCGCCGGACATCATCGTCCGCAACGAAAAGCGCATGCTCCAGGAAGCCGTCGACGCGCTGTTCGACAACGGCCGCCGCGGCCGCACGATCACCGGCGCCAACAAGCGTCCGCTCAAGTCGCTGTCCGACATGCTCAAGGGCAAGCAGGGCCGCTTCCGCCAGAACCTGCTCGGCAAGCGCGTCGACTATTCGGGCCGTTCGGTCATCGTGACCGGGCCTGAGCTGAAATTGCACCAGTGCGGCCTGCCGAAGAAGATGGCGCTCGAGCTGTTCAAGCCGTTCATCTACGCCCGTCTCGACGCCAAGGGTCTCTCGATGACCCTCAAGCAGGCGAAGAAGTGGGTCGAGAAGGAGCGCAAGGAAGTCTGGGACATCCTCGACGAAGTCATTCGCGAGCACCCGGTCCTCCTCAACCGCGCGCCGACGCTCCACCGTCTGGGCATCCAGGCGTTCGAGCCCGTCCTTATCGAAGGCAAGGCGATCCAGCTCCACCCGCTGGTCTGCTCGGCGTTCAACGCCGACTTCGACGGTGACCAGATGGCCGTGCACGTTCCGCTGAGCCTCGAGGCGCAGTTGGAAGCGCGCGTGCTGATGATGTCGACCAACAACATCCTCAGCCCCGCCAACGGCAAGCCGATCATCGTGCCGTCGCAGGACATGGTCCTCGGTCTCTACTATCTCTCGATGGAGAAGTCGGGCGAGCCGGGCGAAGGCATGATCCTGGCCGACATGCAGGAAGTCCACCAGGCGCTCAACGCCGGGGCGGTCACGCTGCACTCGAAGATCGTCAGCCGCGTTCCGCAGACCGATGCGGAGGGCAAGCAGTACCTCAAGCGCTATGAGACGACCCCGGGCCGCATGCTGCTGGGCGAGACGCTGCCGCAGTCGCACAAGGTGCCGTTCGAGACCGTCAACCGCCTCCTCACCAAGAAGGACGTGGGCGACGTGATCGACGAGGTGTATCGCCACACCGGCCAGAAGGAGACCGTACTGTTCGCCGACGCGATCATGGCATTGGGCTTCCGCCACGCATTCCGCGCCGGCATCTCGTTCGGCAAGGACGATATGATCATTCCGGACGCCAAGGTCGGTTTCGTCGATGAGACCAAGGCGCTCGTGAAGGATTATGAGCAGCAGTATCAGGACGGCCTGATCACGCAGCAGGAGAAGTACAACAAGGTGATCGACGCCTGGAGCCGTTGCGGCGACCAGGTGGCGGGCGCGATGATGGACGAGATCAAGGCAGTGCGGAAGCTTCCGAACGGCCGCGAGAAGGACATCAACTCGATCTACATGATGGCCCATTCGGGTGCCCGCGGCTCGCAGGCGCAGATCAAGCAGCTCGCCGGCATGCGCGGCCTGATGGCCAAGCCGTCGGGCGAGATCATCGAGACCCCGATCATCTCGAACTTCAAGGAAGGCTTGACCGTCCTTGAATATTTCAACTCAACCCACGGCGCCCGCAAGGGCCTCGCGGACACGGCGTTGAAGACCGCCAACTCGGGCTACCTCACCCGCCGTCTCGTCGACGTGTCGCAGGATTGCGTGATCATGGAAGACGATTGCGGCACCGAGCGTGCGCTCGAGATGCGCGCGATCGTCCAGGGCGGCAGCACCATCGCGTCGCTCGGCGAGCGCATCCTCGGCCGCACCACGGCAGAGGACGTGGCGGACAAGGACGGTAACGTCGTCATTCCGTCGGGCACCCTGCTGGACGAGGCGGCGGTCGCGCAGATCGAAGCCACCGGCATCCAGGGGATGAAGATCCGCAGCCCGCTGGTTTGCGAAGCGCGCATCGGCGTGTGCGGCAAGTGCTACGGGCGCGATCTCGCCCGCGGCACCCCGGTGAACATCGGCGAAGCGGTCGGCGTCATCGCGGCGCAGTCGATCGGCGAGCCGGGCACCCAGCTCACCATGCGCACCTTCCACATCGGCGGCGCGGCGCAGCTCAACGAACAGTCGAACCTCGAAGCGCCGGTCGACGGCACGATCGAGTATCGCGATCTGCGCATCATCGTCGACCAGCGTGGCCGCCGCGTGGTGCTCAGCCGCTCGGGCGAAATCGCGATCGTCGACATGGACGGCCGCGAGCTCGCGGTGCACCGCATCCCGTACGGCGCCTATGTGCTGATGGATGACGGCCACATCGTCAGCGCGGGCGACCGCATGGCGGAGTGGGATCCGTTCACCATGCCGGTGATCACCGAGAACCCGGGCACCGTGAAGTTCGTCGACGTGATCGACGGCAAGACGATGACCGAGCAGGTCGACGAAGCGACGGGCATCGCCCAGCGCGTCATCACCGAGAATCGCGGTGTCTCGGCCAAGAAGGAGGACCTTCGTCCGCGTCTGACCCTCACCGGCGAAAGCGCCGAGGAGGCCGGCCGCTACATGCTCGCACCGGGGGCAGTGCTCTCGGTCGAGGACGGTGCGCAGGTTCAGGGCGGCGACGTTCTGGCCCGTGTCAGCCGCGAGTCCGCCAAGACCCGCGACATCACCGGCGGTCTGCCGCGTGTCGCCGAGCTGTTCGAGGCACGTAAGCCCAAGGAAAACGCGATCATCGCGAAGGTCTCGGGTCGTGTCGTGTTCGGCAAGGACTATAAGGCCAAGCGCAAGATCGGCATCCAGCCCGAGGATGGCGGCGAGGTCGTCGAGTATCTGGTGCCCAAGTCGAAGGTGATCGACGTTCAGGAAGGCGACTACGTCAAGCGTGGCGACAACCTGATCGGCGGCAGCCCCGATCCGCACGACATCCTCGAAGTCCTCGGCATCGAGCCGCTCGCCGAATATCTCGTGTCGGAAATCCAGGAAGTCTATCGACTCCAGGGCGTGAAGATCAACGACAAGCACATCGAGGTGATCGTTCGCCAGATGCTGCAGAAGGTCGAGATCACCGAGAGCGGCGATACCACCCTGCTGGTGGGCGAGCAGCTCGACCGCGACGAGATGGACGAGCAGAACTCGAAGCTCGCTCCGGGTCAGGCCCCCGCACAGGGCAAGCCGATCCTGCTCGGCATCACCAAGGCGTCGCTGCAGACCCGCAGCTTCATCTCGGCAGCGTCGTTCCAGGAGACCACCCGCGTCCTCACCGAGGCGGCAGTCCAGGGCAAGCAGGACACCCTGCTCGGTCTCAAGGAGAACGTGATCGTCGGCCGCCTGATCCCGGCGGGCACCGGCGCGGGCATGAACCGCCTGCGTGTCGCGGCTTCGTCGCGTGACGCGGCGCTCCGCGTGGCACAGCGCAAGATGACCGAAGCCTCGCTCATCGCACCGAACAGTGCCGCGGAGGAGCATGAAGCCGAGCTCGCCCGCTCGGTCCGCGACTCCGGCGGCACCGGCGACGACGCGCTGGCCAGCGTGGTCCCCTCGGGCCACGGCACCGATGCGGATGCCGGCGAGTATCTGAACGAAAGCGAGTGATCGCGTTCGTTCGGCCGCTCAGGCGCTGAACAGAAAAGCCGCCGCCCGGGAGACCGGGGGGCGGCGTTTTTCTTTGGCTCTCAGCGCGCCGGGATATACGATCCATATACGAATCATATATGGAGACTATGCTTGGGCATCGTGAACATCGAGGACGATCTGCACGATCAATTGCGCCGCGCGAGCAAGATGGCCTGCCGCTCGATCAATGCGCAGACTGCATGGTGGATCAAGATCGGCATGCTGTGCGAGACGAATCCGCAGCTGAGCTTCACCGAGATCGTCGAGCGCGAGCTTAGTGCCGCAGGCGTTTCCGCCAGGCCGCTTGCCCTGAGCGACGCATGACCAAACAGCCCTACGAATTGGCGCTACTCGCCGAATCCGGCCGTCTGCTCGCCTCAGTCTTCGAAATGCTCGATCGTACTCCGCTCGCCGGCAAGTCGACGCTCGAGATCGATGCGATGGTCGAGCGCTTTATCACTGACCATCTGGATGCCAGGCCCGCGAGCAAGGGCCAGTATGGTTATGGCTTTGTGCTCAATTCCTCGATCAACCACGTCGTCTGCCATGGCGTCCCGTCGCAGTCAGACGTGCTGCGCGACGGCGACATCGTCAATCTCGACATCACGCTCGAGAAGAACGGGTACATCGCCGATTCGAGCAAGACCTATCTGATCGGCGACGTGAACCCCGCTGCCAGGAAGCTGGTCCAGACTACCTATGAGGCGATGTGGATGGGCATCAAGGCGGTCCGGCCGGGCGCGCGGCTCGGCGATATCGGCTGGGCGATCGAGCGCCATGCCAAGCGCAACGGCTATTCGGTGGTGCGCGAATATTGCGGCCACGGCATCGGCCGCGAGATGCATGAGAATCCGCAAATCCTCCATTTCGGCAAGCCCGGCACTGGGCTCATCCTGCGCGAAGGCATGGTATTCACGATCGAGCCGATGCTCAACCGGGGGCGCCGCGCGGTGCAGACCGAAGCCGATGGCTGGACCGTGGTGACGCGGGACGGCTCGCTGTCCGCCCAATTCGAACACACCGTCGCGGTGACCGCTACCGGCGTGTCGGTGTTGACGCTGCGGCGCGACGAGCGCGCGGCTGCATAATCCAGCGATCAGAAAGCCCCCTGCTCCACCCGTTCGCGCAGATGCAGATAGCGGGGGTTGAAGTCGCCGATCTCGCGGAGCCGCCGCCAGTCCGGAAAGCTGATGTTGCGTCGGTTGCGCAGGATCAGCCCTTCGCTCTCCAGCGCCTTGAGCACGCGATTGACGTGCACCGGGGTCAGCCCGGAAGCGTCGGCCAGTTGCTCCTGGGTCATCGGCAGTTCGAACCCGCGGTCGGGATGCACGAGCCCCTGTGCTTCGAGGCGGAGCGCGAACTCGCAGAGCAGGTGCGCAAGCCGGCTGCGCGCGTCCCGGCGGCCGATATTGAGAACCCATTCGCGGTATATCGAGGCCTCGATGAGCGTCGTGACCAGGATTGCGCGCCCGACCTCGGACCGCCCCAAGGCAATCGCGCGAAAAGCGGCGATCGGTACGTCCGCGACCTGCCCGCGCGTCAGCATCTGGACATTATGGTCCGAGACTTCGAGGAACAAATTCTGAAAGTCGAGCGCTTCGCCCGGAATATGGAGTCCCACGATCTGGCGCGCCCCCTCGCCCGTCATCTTCTGCCGATAGGCGAAGCCTGACAACAGGATGCTACAGGTCTGGGGCCCGTCCCCCTCGCGCACCGTGTAGGTGCCGGCATCGAGGCAGCGCAGCTTGTGCGGCAGCGCGATCAGCGCTTCACGATCCTCGCGATGCAGCGAGTGACTGGATTCTAGCCTGCGGACCAGCATTTGGAGCGGTTGATCGGCATCTGCCACTTTGCCTTCTCCCCGATAAGGGCGGGAGCTAGACATCTCTAAGTCACCACTACGGGAAAAGTTCAATTACGACATCGGATCATAACATAGGGCAGGATCGATCGCCACGCGTCTGCATTTTCTGTGCAAAGTGCTTTTCGAATTATCTCGACGATTTTGCCTATAAACACCAAAATTAATAATCAGACTCGAAAATGCTGTACTCAAATTAAGACAAACCTTGCACAACCGCTGATAATAAATAGATTTATTTTGCGATTTCCCGGCCGCGCTCCGATGGCCACGCTGCCCCGCTAGCCAAATCGCCGCCCCGCGTTTATTCCGCGCGCATGGCAACCGAGCTCTACGACCTCACGATCCCCGTCTTTCTTCGCGGCTTCAAGGCAATGGCAGCGTTTCTCGCAAAGGCGCGGGCATATGCCGACCAGCAAGGCGTGGCGCATGGCGATCTGCTCACGGCGCGACTCTATCAGGACATGGCGCCGCTCACCTCGCAGATCCAACGCGCGAGCGACGCCGCCAAATTCGCAGCCGCGCGTCTCGCAGGCATCGAGCCCCCGGCGATGCCTGACACCGAAGTCAGTTTCGAGGAACTTCAGTCGCGCATCGCCGCCACGGTCGACTTCCTCAATTCGGTGACGCGCGATGCGATCGACGGCCGCGAGGATTCCGAAGTCGAACTCAAGACGCCAGGGCGCAGCTTCCAGTTCAGCGGGCGCAGCTATGTCCTCGGTTTCGCGCTGCCCAATTTCTATTTCCACATCACAACCGCCTACGCGATCCTCCGCCACAATGGCGTGCCGCTCGGCAAGATGGACTATCTGGGCGGCATTTGATGGCACGGATCGCGGTGATCGGCGCGGGCGCCATCGGGGGAACGCTCGCCGCCTGGCTGGCGCAGAGCCACGATGTGACCGTCTGCGCGCGCAGCCCGCTCGCCGACCTTGAGGTGGAGGCTCCCGAGCGCACGATCCGCGCGGCGCCGCGCATCCTCACCGATCCGGCTGAGGCAATGCAGGTCGACTGGGTGCTGGCGACGACCAAGACCTATGATTGCGCCGCCGCTGCGGCATGGCTGCCCGGGCTGATGAGTCCCGACACGCATCTGGCGGTGATCCAGAACGGCGTCGAACAGCGCCAGCGCTTCCCAAGCGTTCCGCCCGAGCGGACCGTGCCGGTGATCATCGACCTTCCCGCCGAGCGCACCGCACCGGACCGTATCGTCCAGCGCCGCAACGGCACGATCCTGGTGCCGCAGGGCGCGGCCGGCGAGGCGCTGGCCGCCTTGTTCGCCGATACTGTGATCGAGGCGGCCACAACCGCCGATTTCGTCACCGCGGCGTGGCGCAAGCTCGCGATCAACTGCTCGGGCATCGTCAGCGCGATCACCCGGCGGGCGGCCGAAGTCGCCAACGACGAAGGCGTTGCAGAGGTGATGCGCGGGCTCGTGCGCGAATGCATCGCGGTCGGCCGCGCCGAGGGTGCGACCTTGCCAGACACGCTTGCCGAGCAGGTGGTCGGATGGACCCGCAAGGCGCATCCGGACTCGGTCAATTCGCTTCATGCCGATTTCGTCGCCGGCCGGCTAATGGAACTCGATGCGCGCAACGGCGTGATCGTCCGGCTGGGCGCAAGGCACGGCATCCCAACCCCGCTCAACCAAGCGATGGCGGCATTGTTGGCAGCAAGCGCGAGATAGTCCGTAGCGTTCCTGCAGGAGCAGGAGCGCGGCGAGTCAAATCTCTACGATCCTATTCCCCAGCCGTTCCGCCTCGTTCCGATCGTGCGTGACCATCAGGATCGGCAGACCGCGCTCGTCGCGCAATCGCTCGATCAGTTGCATGATTTCCTCGCGGCGCGCCCGATCGAGCGACGACAGAGGCTCGTCGAGCAGCAGGAAGCGCGGATTGGACAGCAATGCCCGCCCGATCGCCACGCGCCGCGCCTCGCCACCCGACAGCGTCCGCGGCCAGCGGTCGAGCAGCCCGGCCAGCCCGAGCAAGGCGACCGTCTCGTCGACATCGACGGCACCCTGCCCCGCCCGCCAGCCATAGAGCAGATTGGCGCGCACCCGGCGATGCGGGAACAGCCGCGCCTCCTGGAAGACATAGCCAGCGCGCCGCTGCTCGGGCGGCAGGTCCACCCCGGAGGCGGCGTCGAACAAGGGATCGCCACCGACGCGCACATGCCCGCGATCGGGCGTCATCAGCCCGGCGACCATGTTGAGCACGCTGGTCTTGCCCACGCCCGATGGGCCGAACAGCACCGTGAGCCCGTCGCCGCCCTCGATCCGGCAGGCGATCTCGGCATCGCCCAGCCGCTTGGCGAGATCGATGTCAAAGGACATGGAGCCCCCGGCCCGCGCGGCGCGCCACGACTTCGGAAAGGATCAACGCCGCAAGCGACAGCAGCACCGAGATTGCCGCCAGCCGCAGCACCAGTGCCTCTCCGCCGGGCGTCTGCAACGCGGCATAGATGGCGAGCGGCAGGGTCTGGGTCTCGCCCGGAACATTGGAGACGAAGGTGATCGTCGCGCCGAACTCGCCCAGCGCGCGCGCGAAGCCGAGTACCACCCCCGCGATCACTCCGGGCAGGCTGAGCGGCAGGGTGACGGTTCGGAATGTCCGCCACCGTCCCGCGCCCAGGCTGCGCGCGGCTTGCTCGAGCCGCCGGTCGACGCTCTCGATCGAGAGCCGGATCGCGCGTACCATCAGCGGCAGCGCCATCACCGCGGCGGCGATCGCGGCGCCGGTCCAGCGGAACAGTACGCTGATCCCGAACCAGCTTTGCAGCCATCCGCCGATTGGCCCCGTCGGCGCGAAGGCGAGCAGCAGCAGCCATCCGGTCACCACGGGCGGGACTACCAACGGCAGATGGACCAGAGCATCGAGCAGAACCTTACCGGGGAAGCGTCCGCGCGCGAGCAGCCAGGCCAGTCCAAACGCGAGGGGAAGGCTGGCGAGCACCGCCACGCCGCCGACCTTGAGCGACAAGGCAACGATTCCCCATTCGTCGGGACTCAGCATCGGTGATCCTGAATGCGTCGCGCCCTCATGCCGACGTGAAACCGTAGCGCGCGAAGATCGCCTTGCCGGCGCCCGACAGCAGGAAGCGCCGGAAGCCCTCGGCATCGGGACTCGTCGAACTGCGCAACCGCGCCAGAGGATAGCGGATCGGCGGATGGGTCTCGGCAGGCAGCATCCGGACCGCGCGCACCTGCCGCGAGGCGCGTGCATCGGTTGCGTAGACCACGCCCCATTCGGCCGCGCCGCGCTCGACCAGCGCCAGCGCGGCACGGACATTCTCGGCGCGCACCACGCGCGGCGCGACGGTGTTCCACAGCCCGAGCCGGGTCAGCGACGCCTGGGCATAGCGCCCCACGGGCACTGAGGCCGGATCGGCGAGCGCCACCCTTCCGCTCGCCAGCAGCCGCGACAGCGGTGCGGTGCCGGCGGGCCGTGCGCTCGCCGGCTGGACCACCACGATGCGATTGCCGACGAGGTTCGTGCGGGTGCCCGATACGATCAGCCCGCGGCGCTGGACATCGTCCATCCAGGGCTCATCGGCCGAGATGAACAGGTCCGCGGGGGCTCCGGCGGCGACCTGCCGCGCGAGCGCCGACGATGCCGCGAACGACAATATCGGCCGGGCATGGCCAAGCCGCGCCCAGGCATCGGCTGCGGCGTTCAGCGATTCCTGCATGCTCGCAGCGGCCAGCACAAGGGGCGCAGCTGGAGCCGCCAGGGCACGGGGCGCGGCTGCCGCCGTCGCCCCGAGGCTGAACAGAAATGCACGCCGGCCGATCATATCCGTCTCCTCACGCACGATGCTATGACCCAGTGGATATAGCGGGGGCAAGGACCCCTTTGACGCACCCGCGGGTTGAGCGTGCCGAGGAGATTGCATGACCCAATCAGGTCTGGCGCTAGTCACGGGGGGCTCGAGCGGGATCGGGCTCGAACTCGCGCGCTGTTTCGCCGCAGACGGGCATCGGCTGATCATCGTCGCGCGAGACCGCGACAAGCTCGATCGCGCCGCCGATGAGCTCCGCACCGCGGGCGCTGCGCAGGTCGACGCCTGGTCGATCGATCTGGGTGCGCCTGAAGGCGGTGCACGGCTGTTCCACGAGACCGAGCAATTCGCCGGCCTGCCCGATTTCCTGTGTCTCAACGCAGGATCGGGGGCTTGGGGCGATTTCGTCGGACAGAGCGATCTCTATCTCGAGCTACAGTCGATCGCAGTGAACATCACGTCAGTGGTCCAGTCCGCCAAGCTCTTCCTGCCCGCGATGGTCGCGCGCGGATCGGGGCGCGTGCTGATCACCTCGTCGGTCGTCGCACTCGGCCCGTCGCCGCGCCTTGCGGTCTATTCGGGGACCAAGGCGTTCCTGCGCAACTTCGCCGAAGCGGTGCGCGAGGAAATCGCCGATAGCGGCGTGACGATCACCGCGCTGATGCCCGATCTCACCCAGAGCGATTTCTTCGAACGCGCCAAGGTCGACCCCGATTCACTCACCGCGCGCGAGCCGAAGGCCGATCCGGCGACGGTCGCGCGCGCTGGCTATGAGGCGATGCTGGCGGGCAAGGACCATGTCGTCTCCCCGGCGCTCACCGGCAAGATCAAGGCTGCGGCAGCTCGCCTGCTGCCGGATGCACTCGTCGCGAAATTCGCCAGGGCCGATTAACCTGTCAGGCGGGACCTGCTAGGCGACTGCCTGCGCCTGCGTGTCGAGCAACTGGTCGACGATCATCTGGCCGATATCATTCTGCCACAGCCATAGACCATTGGCCTTGCCGCTGAAGCTGGCCTCACCCCCGAGGCGTCCGTCCGGGACGTGTCCCGACGCGAGACCGATCCCGAACACGCCGGGCACCGGCTGGCCTTCGGCATCAATGACGCGGCATTGCTGGTCGACCAGGCGAGGCCGCCCCGGGGCATCGGCGGCGAGCGCGATCCGCGTGCCGTCGGTATCGAACAAGGGAAGCGCGCGCGGGCGGTAGCCGAGCGCGCCGATCACCACGTCTGCGCCTGCCAGTTCAGCGCGCACGGCGGCTTCGTCCAGATCGCCGATCGATTTGAGCGCCATGCGCGGGTCCGGCGCGCGTCCGCCCACGCCGAGCATCCGCAGCACTAGCTCGCGCGCCTCTAGGCGGAAGCCGGCGAGCCGGTAGACGAAGCCGCTGACGGGACAGATGTCCTGGGGGCCGAAATCCCGGAACCCATCGGCATGCGCCGCCTCGACCGACGGGTAAAAGGGCCGCAGCGGACGGCGATGATAAAGCGATAGCGCTCCCGCGCCGAGCGGCAACGCCGGTGCTGCCTTGAGGATCAGCGCAGCCGCTGCAAGCGCGCTGGTCGAGCCGCCGACGATCGCGATGCGAGGCGCGGGCATGCCCGCGATCCGCGCGCGCAGCACGTCCAGCCCGCCGGTGCGCAGGAATTCGTCTCCGGTCATCAGCCGTTCGCCGGCCAGGTCGCCGAGCGCCGCGCCGGCGACCTTCTCGGCATAGACGTTGGCACGCATCTGATAGCCGCCGGTGGCGATGACGAGCTTCGCGGCGCGCATCACGCGCACTTCGCCGGTGACGAGGTTGCGCACCCGCGCCGCCCAGATGCCGTCGACGCGCCGCGCCTCGACGACTTCGCTCCGCGTCGCCACGGTGCCTCCCCGCCCCGCCACGATCGCGGCGAGTTGCGCGCCGGTTGCCTCGAGGAACGGCGTCGTTCGGGCGAGCGGAACGCCGAGCTTGCCGGCGTGCATCGCGACTTCCTGGCAAGCGCTGTGGCTCTCGAGCGCGGCGATGCCCTGATGGCCATTGCCCTTCACGGCGGTCAGGAAGGTCTCCGCGGTGCTGTCCGAGGTAATTGCATAGTCGCCGAGCCCGCCCCGGCCGAGCACCGCGTCGCGCTCGACCACCGCCAGCCCGGTCTCGGCAAGCCGCACAAGGGCGTCGCTCTTGCTCGCCGCGGTCAGCAATGCAGTGCCTGCCGGGCCGCCGCCGACAAGCAAGGCGGCATGAACATGCGCCCCACGCCGCTCGGCCTGCGGCAGTGCCTTGAGCCCGGAGGCGGCGCACGCATCGATCAATGCCGCGCAGATGCGCTCGACATCGCCTTCGGTCATTCCGTCGGTCACCGGCAGCGACAGCACCCGCGCCGCCACATCGTCGCACACCGGCAGCGGCTCGCTGAACCCGTGCGCACGGAACCAGGGCTGTTCGCCGAGATGCGGGCTGAAATAATGCGCCGCGCCGATCCCCTGGGCGGTCAGCGCCTCGACGATCGCCTGGCGATGCCCGGCAAAGGCGCGCGGCAGCAGCAGCGACTGGAATTGCAGCGCGGGCCGCGAGCCGTGCAATTCTTGGAACTCGAACCCCTTCTCAGCCGCGAAGCCGCCCAGCGTGCGGCGATAGACGGCGTCGAGCGTCATCCGGTGCGCCGCGACGCCTTCGATCTCGTCGAGC
Organism: Sphingomonas sp. FW306-1B-B10E; assembly: GCF_058782005.1. Taxonomy (NCBI): domain Bacteria; kingdom Pseudomonadati; phylum Pseudomonadota; class Alphaproteobacteria; order Sphingomonadales; family Sphingomonadaceae; genus Sphingomonas; species Sphingomonas sp. FW306-1B-B10E. The sequence continues at coordinate 60,022 of NZ_JBYSXG010000005.1, read as the reverse complement.
TTGGCGCGCGCGACCAGCCCGAGCACTTCGGGCAGTTTGGCGTTGATCCCCGGCCCCTCGGCCGATCGCCCGCCGGCAAAGCCGAAATTGCTCATCCGCCGCAGCGCCTCGATCAGCCCGGCGTCGCCCGAATGAACCAGGCCGCCCTCGGCGGTCGCGAACACCTTGGTCGCGTGCATCGAATAGACGATCGCAAAGGGCGCTCCCGCGCCGAACTGGTGCCCGTCCGAGTCGAGCGCACCCAGCGATGCGGCGGCATCGACTACCACGCCGACGCCGCGCGCGGCATATTCGCGGTAGCGCGCCAGGTCGATCCCGGCGCCAAAGGTCGCATAGGGGACCACTACGGCGATGCGGTCGCCATATTTCTCTAAGGCGCGCGCTTCGGCAGCGGCGCTCGCCGCCCAATCCTGCGGGTCGATGTCGCACAGCAAAGGCGTCAGTCCAGCCCATTCGGCGGCGTGCGCGGTCGCGGCGAAAGTGAAAGCGGGGATCAGCGCGAAATGCCCCTTGCCCGCGCGCGGCCCGGCGGCGTGGCGGATCGCCAGCATCAGCCCAAGCGTCGCATTGCCCACCGCGAGGCAATCGCCCTGCCCCGCGAACAACTGCGCGGTCGCCGCCGCCTCGAAGCCGCGCACCACCGGACCGCCATTCGAATAGACACCGCGTGCCTCGATATCGGCCAAGGCTTCGCCCATCAGGCTCAGCTTCGGCGGACGCGGCGCGATCAGCGGCAGCCGATCCATAGACTTCCCCCCAAACGTCATGCTCGCCGGCAGGGCCGGCATGGTTGCTGATGGTCTTAACCGCGTCGAACCTTCCATTTCGTAAAGCTTTTCCGGCGCGCGCCGGCGCATGGACGCGCGAAGCGCGGCGAGGTAGCGCAGGGCATGATCCTCGGCCCTCCCGAACAGCTCGATTCGGCGACGCTCGCTTTCTGCGCGACGATCTCGCCAGAAGCCCCGCTTTACGTGCCGGTCGACCCCGCGGCGGCGGCCAAGCCGGCGTATTGCTTCGATAATTCGGTGGCCCAAGCGGAAGCCCAAGGCGGCGAGGCGGTCTATGGCTGGGCGATCTGGCGCTGGCCGGGCCGATGGTTCGAGGCCGAGCATCATGCGGTCTGGCGTCGCCCCGACGGCAGCCTGCTCGACGTTACCCCGCAGGCGGGCAACCCGCCGCGCGTACTGTTCCTGCCCGATCCGTCGGCGCCCTATGATCCCACGACTTACCGCCCCAACATCATGGCACCCGACGGCCACGAAGCACTGGTCCGCGAATATATCGCGCTGGTCGCGCAGCGCGGCGCGATCACCCGAACCTATTGGGAGCCGGGGATGGACGTGCTGCCGCTCTTTTCTCCCGAGGACCAGCAGCGGATCGCGCCGCTCGACGCGCGGATGGCGGAGATACGCGCCGCGATCGCCTGAACCTCAACGAGCGCCAGACACGGCGCTTATTCCTCGCCCATCCGCAGCGCTGCGATAAAGGCTTCCTGCGGGATCTGGACCGAGCCGTACTCGCGCATCTTCGCCTTGCCCTTCTTCTGCTTCTCGAGCAGCTTGCGCTTACGCGTGGCATCGCCGCCATAGCATTTGGCGGTCACGTCCTTGCGCATCGCGCTGATCGTCTCGCGCGCGATGACCTTACCGCCGATCGCCGCCTGGATCGGGATCTTGAAGAGGTGCCGCGGGATCAGTTCCTTGAGCCGCTCGACCATGCCGCGTCCGCGCACTTCGGCGGTGGCGCGGTGGACGATCATGCTCAGCGCGTCGACCGGCTCCTCGTTCACCAGGATGCCCATCTTCACCAGATCGCCCGGGCGGTGGCCGATCTGTTCGTAGTCGAAGCTGGCATAGCCCTTCGAAAGCGATTTGAGCCGGTCGTAGAAATCGAACACGACTTCGTTGAGCGGCAGCTCGTAGGTCGCCTGCGCACGGCCGCCGACATAGGTCAGGTTCTTCTGAATGCCGCGCCGGTCCTGGCACAGCTTCAGGATCGAGCCGAGATATTCGTCGGGCACATAGATCACTGCCTGGATCCACGGCTCCGCGATCTCCTCGATCCGGGTGGGATCGGGCATGTCGGCCGGGTTGTGCAGCTCGATCTCGCCGCCGCCATGCGTCAGCTTGATCCGGTACACCACCGACGGAGCGGTGGTGATCAGGTCGAGATCGTATTCGCGGCTCAGCCGCTCCTGGATGATCTCCAAGTGGAGCAGACCAAGGAAGCCGCAGCGGAAGCCAAAGCCGAGCGCCGCGCTGGTCTCCATCTCGAAGCTGAACGACGCGTCGTTGAGCCGCAGCTTGGAGATGCTCTCGCGCAATTTCTCGAAGTCGGCCGCGTCGACCGGGAACAGCCCGCAGAACACCACCGGCTGGACTTCCTTGAAGCCTTCGAGCGGCGCCGCGGTCGGGCGCTTGGCGTCGGTCAGCGTGTCGCCGACACGGGCCTGGGCGACTTCCTTGATCTGCGCGGTGATGAAGCCGATCTCGCCGGGGCCGAGGTCGGGCAATTGCTCGATCTTGGGCGTGAATGCGCCGACGCGGTCGATCAGATGCGTCGTGCCCGCGGCCATGAACTTGATCTGCTGACCCTTGCGGATCGTCCCGTCGATCACCCGGACGAGGATGACGACGCCGAGATAGGGATCGTACCAGCTGTCGACGAGCATCGCCTTCAAGGGCGCATCGGCATCGCCCTTGGGCGCCGGGATCCGCTCGACGATCGCGTCGAGGATTTCGTCGATGCCGATGCCCGACTTGGCGCTTGCGAGCACCGCGTTGCTCGCGTCGAGCCCGATGATCTCCTCGATCTCGTTGCGGACCTTCTCGGGCTCGGCCGAAGGAAGATCGATCTTGTTGATCACCGGGATGATCTCGTGATCGTGCTCGATCGACTGATAGACATTGGCGAGCGTCTGCGCCTCGACGCCCTGCGCCGCGTCGACGACGAGCAGCGCACCTTCGCACGCGGCGAGGCTGCGGCTCACCTCATAGGCGAAGTCGACATGGCCGGGCGTGTCCATCAAATTGAGAACGTGGCCCTTCCAGTCGAGGCGCACGGTCTGCGCCTTGATCGTGATCCCGCGCTCCTTCTCGATGTCCATATTGTCGAGCACCTGGCTCGACATCTCGCGTTCGGAGAGGCCGCCGGTGCGCTGGATGAGCCGGTCGGCCAGGGTCGACTTGCCGTGGTCGATATGCGCGATGATCGAGAAGTTGCGGATCTTGGAAAGTTCGGTCGCCATGATCGCGCGGCCCTAGCAAAGGCGGCGCGCGATGCGAAGGGGGCAACCGGAGGCGGCGCTTAACGTGATCTTCACCACGCAGCCGCATGCCACGGCGATGCCGCGTGCCGTTTCGATACTCTCGCTCCAGCTGATCGCCGCCGGGGTGGCGCTTTCAACGATCGCGTTCGCGCCACCGGCCGAAGGCGAATTGCTGCTCGTGCCGCTCGCCGGCCAGAGTGCCGACAGCGTCGCCGCATGGGCGACCCGCGCGGGCGCGCGGATCGTCGGCGCCGGCCCGCTTCGCGGCTCGCTGGCGGTCGAGGCGCGCACCGCCCTACTTCTCAATGAAGCGCTGCATCACGCCACCCTGATCACCGCAGCGCCTCCCACCGCGTGCGGCGCCCGGCGATGAACCACGACGCACTCTTCGCGCCGTTCCGGATCGCCGGCGCGCGCGTGCTGCTCGGCCTGCTCTGGCTCAATTGGCTGGTGCTGGCGCCCGCCGGCTGGTTGCTGCGCAGCGACGCACTGCCGATGACGCTGATCGCAGGCATCGCAGTCCTGCTCGTCCCGACTCTCAGCTTCGCGCGCGGCCGCCACGATGCGGCGGCGCGATGCGCGCTCGGCATCGCCGCGTCGGTCTTCCCTGCCCTGTTCGTCGCGCTCTCCGCCGGACGACCGTGGCAGATGGATCTGCACATGTATTTCTTCGTCAGCATGTCGATGCTGCTGCTGTTGTGCGACTGGCGCCCGATCGTGGCCTTCGCCGCGCTCACTGCCGGGCACCATCTGCTCTTTTCCTACGCATTGCCCGAATGGGTCTTTCCGGGGTCAGGATCGCTTGCACGGGTGGCCCTGCATGGCGGGCTGGTGATCGGCGAGGCGGCGATCCTGATCTTCACGACCGACCGCATCCGCCGTCTCATTCTGCGCAGCCAGCGCGCCCGAGAAACCGCTGACACCGCGCGTCGCGAAGCCGAAGCGGCACGGCAGGAAGCGCAAGCCGCCTTACTCGATTTGCGGTCGGCACAGGCTCTCAGCGATCAACGGCTTGCGGAACGTCAGGCGGCCGAGCAAGCGCTTGCAGAGTCGCTCGACGGCCGACGCGCCGCCATATCGACCGATATCGAGAACCGCATCCGCACGCTGGGCTCCGAGCTTCGCGCCGCCGCCGCGACGCTGTCGGAGCATGAGGGAACGCTCGACGGGATCGCGCGCCGGCTCTCGGATGAATATGCGCAATTGCGCGCGGCGAGCGACACCTCGCTGACCAATGCATCGCTGGTCGCCGCCGGCGCGACCCAATTGAGCCAGGCGGCGCATGCCGCTGGCGACAATGCCGAGCGTGCAAACGCATTGGTCAACGAGACCAGCGAGACCGTCGGGGCGCTAGAGCCGCAGATGATCGAGCTCACGCGCCAGATCGACGGCGCGCGCAGCATTCTCGATCTCGTCTCGGAAATCGCCGCGCACAGCAATCTGCTCGCGCTCAACGCCACGATCGAGGCGGCGCGCAGCGGCGAGGCCGGCCGCGGCTTTGGCGTGGTCGCTCATGAAATGAAACAGATGGCGGCACGCACCGCCGCGGCGACCAATCAGATCGCCGAAAAGCTCGATCTCGTCGGTGTCGCCGCGCGCACCTTTGGCGACATCGTCTCGGGGACCACCTCGCGCATGAGCGCCGCGAGCGGATCTGCGCGTGCCGTTTCCGCGGCGGTCGACGAGCAGCGACTCGCGATCGAAGCGATCTCCGAGGCAATTGATGCAGTGATGGCGGATGTCAGCACCACCGACGCGCGCAGCCGGATCATCGGCGACGCAGTCGACCAGAATCGCGACCTCGCCTCGCGTGCATCCGAACTGGCCCGCCTGCTCGACGACCGCGCTCGCGCGCTCGGCGAGAATATGGAGCGGCTACTAGGCGACCTGCGCGCCGCCTAAGCGAATGCCAGCCAGGGAAGCGAGCTAGTGCTCGTCCCCGTTAACGTCCGACTCCGCGATCGCGGCGAGCGCCGCTTCGTAGCGCGCCTCGCCTTGTCCCGAGATCAAGGCCCAGCGCACGCCGCGCCGCTCGAGTTCGGCCTTGGAGAGATCGAAGAAGCGCTGGCGCATCGGCGGCGTGCCGAAGATGCGCGTGCCGTCGGCGACCCAGGGCAGGTCGATGTCGAACAACAGATAGAAGTCGGCGGTGCCCTGCCACGCGTCGAACCACGGATCGCGCTGGCCGAACAGCATGTCGGCCCATACCGCGGTCATCAGCGGGTCGGTATCGAGGATCAGCGGATCGGCGCCCTGGGCGAGCAGCATCCGCGCGCCGGCATCGTGATTCTGCGCGATCTCGACCAGGTCGCGCATCGTGAACATGATCCCATGAGTCTCGGCATAGTCGCGGCCATATTCGTCGAGCAGCTCGCCGCCGAAATGCTCGGCCAGCCGGCGCGCAATCGTGGTCTTGCCGACGCTCTCGGGACCATGAAGGCAGATGGTACGCGGAATCATGCTTTGACTTTGGTCCAGTGGATCAGGCCCCAGACGGACAGGGCAAGGAAGACGAGATAGAGCCCGGCGGTGAGCCAGAGCCCCTTGAGGGCGAATAACGGTACGGCGGCGATATCAATCGCGATCCACAGAAGCCAGCTTTCCCAATTGCGCCGCGACTGGATAATCTGCGCCGCAATGCTCGCCATTGCGATACTGCCGTCCCACCACGGGAAAGCGGCGTCGGTATGACGGTGCATCAGCGTGCCCCAAGCCGCCGCGGCGGCAAGGATCCCGACCAGCCAGCCGAGCCGCGCCGCCGTGCCAAGCTGCTCGACCCGCACTTCGCCGATGTCCGCCCGCGCGCGTGCCCAATTCCACCAGCCATATAGATTGACCGCGAAGAAGAAGAGTTGGAGCAGCGCGTCGCTGTAGAGCCGCTGGTGGTAGAAAATCCACGCGTAGAGCGACACCATGGCGAGCGCGAACGGGTAGTTCCACATGCTCCGCCGGACCACCAACGTCACGTTGATCAGCCCGAACAGGGTGGCGGCGGCTTCGATCGGGCTCACGCTTCGTTTCGTAGCAGCAACATTGCCGAAGGGTCGAGTGGGTTGCCCTGTCGAATTGTCACGCTACCCTGTCCCAAAACGCGAGAGGACAGCAGATGCGGCATATCGCGGTGATCGGTTCGGGACCTGCGGGCTATTATACCGCCGAGGCCTGCCAGAAGACCTTCGGCGACGCGGTGCGGGTCGATATCATCGATCGCCTGCCGGTGCCGTTCGGGCTGATCCGCTCCGGCGTCGCGCCCGACCACCAGTCGATCAAGGGCGTCTCGCGCCGCTACGAGGCAGTCGCGCTGACCGACAATGTCCGCTTCGTCGGCCATGTGACGATCGGTCAGGACGTGTCGATCGACGAACTTCGCACGCTTTACGACGCGGTCGTCCTCGCCACCGGCGCGCCGCATGATCGCGCTCTGGAAATCCCGGGCGCGGACCTGCCGGGCGTGGTCGGATCGGCGGCATTCGTCGGCTGGTATAACGGTCATCCCGATTATGTAGGACTCGCACCGCCGCTCGAGGGGCAGGCAGTGGTGATCGGAAACGGCAACGTCGCCCTGGACGTTGCGCGTATCCTCGCGAAATGCGCGGAAGAGTTCGCCGGCTCGGACATTGTCGACCACGCCTTGGCGGCGCTCACGGCCTCGCGCATCGACACGATCACGCTGCTGGGGCGTCGCGGACCGCACCAGATCGCTATGACTCCCAAGGAGCTCGGCGAGCTCGCCGACCTTGCCTGCGCGACACCGGTGATCGATCCCGACGACCTTCCGCCGATCGAAGCCGATGCGGCGCTCGACCCGGGCCAGCGCAAGTCGATCGGCCATCTGCGCAAGTTCGCCGCCGCCGAAAGCAGCGACAAGCCGATCCGCATCCTGTTCGACTTCTTCGCGATGCCGGTGGCGATCGAAGGCGATGGCAAGGTCGAGCGCGTCGTGGTCGAGCGCACCGCGCTGGGGATCGACGGCAACGCGCACGGGACCGGCGAGCGCTACACCATCCCAGCTAGGCTGGTGGTGAGTTGCATCGGTTACCGCACCCCGCCCATCCACGGCGTTCCCTATGACGAGCGTTCCGGCCGCTTCGCCAACGAGGACGGGCGTGTGCTCCCCGGTCTCTATGCGGTGGGCTGGGCTCGGCGCGGCCCGACGGGAACGATCGGGACCAATCGGCCCGACGGCTTCGCGATCGCCGAGAAGATCGCGGCCGACCTCGGCGAAGGATCGGGCAAGCAGGGCCGCGCGGGTCTAGACGCGCTGCTCGCCGGGCGCGGCGTCGACGTCGTCACGTTCCGCGACTGGCAGAAGATCGACACGGCGGAGATCGCCGCGGCGCGCGAAGGCTCCCCGCGCGAGAAGTTCACCAGCGTGGAGGCGATGCTCGACGCCCGCGAAGGCTGACCCGGCCGCTTGCGCGACTCGTCGGTTCCACCGGCGGGATCGTTCGAACTGAGGGATTTCTGCAATGGTCGGGAAGACAGGATTCGAACCTGCGACCCCTGGACCCCGAGACCAGTGCGCTACCAGACTGCGCCACTTCCCGCCGACACATTGCAGGGGGAGGCGCCTAGCCGCGTGGCCCGCCGCTTGCAATAGGGAAAGCGATAAAACAAGAACGGGCGAGAGGTTGAGCAGGTCGCCATGTGCCCCGCACATGGCTGAGATTGCCCGGGGCAATCTCACCTGCTCAACCCTCGCCCGCCCGGCCGTGCCCTGAACTGACGCGCCTACTCGTAGCGCAAGGCATGGACCGGATTGGTGCGCGCGACGCGGAAAGCGTGCGCGCCGATCGTCGCCACGGCGATCAGCAGCGCCAGCAATCCCGCCAGCACGAATGGAAACGGCGTCAGGGCGACGCGCAGGTCGAACTGGTTGAGCCAGTCGCGCATCACCCACCATGCCATCGGCCAGGCGATCAGGTTGGCGATCAGCACCGGCCGGCTGAACTGCCAGACGAGCAGGCGGACGATGTCGCGGGTGCGCGCGCCGAGCACCTTGCGGATGCCGATCTCCTTGGTCCGGCGCTCGGCGGTGAACGCGGCGAGGCCGAACAGCCCCAGGCAGCCGATCACCGCCGACAGGATCGCGAACATCCCGAACAGCTGCGCGCGGGTTTCGTCGCGGCTGTACAGCGTCTGGAGGATCTCGGTCACCGAGCGTGCCTCGAATGGGATTTCGGGAACGAGGCGCTTCCACACCGCCTCGACTCGGTCGCGTACCGGCTTCGCGGCGCCGGTGTGGCGCACGAGCAAGGTGAAGTAGCCGCGGGTCTGGTAGAAATAGATGATCGGCTGGAGCGGCTGGCGGACGCTGCGATAGCGCACGTCACTCACCACCCCGACGATGGTGGCGGGCACCCAATTGCCGGCCTCGGGAACGGTGAAGCCAACTTCGATCGACTTGCCGATCGCGGCTTGCGGGCTGGCGAAGCCGAGCCGCTTCACCGCCGTTTCGGAGAGAACCAAGTTGGTGCCGCGCGCGACGAGCGCGCGTTCCGCGGCGATATCGGTCGGCGAAGGCGTGGTCGAATCGTCCATCGCGATCGCTTCGGAGAAGTTGCGGCCGGCGAGCAGACGCATGCCGAGGGTATCCTTGACGTCGGGATCGATGCCGTAGACGCCGAGCTGCACCGACTGGGTCTGCCCGGGCAGGCGCGCGCTCGTCATCGAATTGTTGCCGGGATTGACCGCGATCCCGCTGCGCGCGACGCCGGTCACTCCGGGGATGCGGCGGATCTCCTCGACCAGTGTCTTGGCCACTGCCTCCGCCTGCGGCGCGTTGATCCCGGCGACCTGGAGCAGGCCCTCGCGCTGGTAGCCGGCGTCCATGGTCCGCGCGTAGATCGTCTGCGAATAGACGATGGCGGTGCAGATGATCAGCCCGATCGACACCGCGAATTGACCGACGACGAGCAGGTTGCGCAGCCGGCCATTGCCTTCGGCATCGGCGGCGGACTTGTTCGCCTTGAGCACGCGGGCCGGCTGGAAACGGGAGAGGTAGAGCGCCGGATAGACGCCCCCGGCCAGCCCGACCGCGATGGCGAGGGCGATCACCGGCAGCAGGATGCCCTTGCCGCCGAAATAGCGGATCTGCATCTCGGCATCGAGAAAGCCGTTGAGCGGCCGCAGCGCGAGCTCGGCGAGCGCGAGCGCGACCAAGGTTGCGATCGCGGCGACGAGGATCGATTCGCTGATGAACTGGATCACCAGCTGCCGGCGCGTCGCTCCGAGGACCTTGCGCAGCGCCACTTCGCGCGCGCGCTGCGAGGCGCGCGCGGTGGCGAGGTTGGTGAAGTTGATGCAGGCCATGCCGAGGATCATCACCGCGACCACCGCGAAGGTCAGGATCGTCTGCTTGTCGCTACCCACCGTCTGCCCGGCGTGCTGCGCGTCGCCGAGATGGACATCGCGGACGTTGGCGAGGCGGAAATCCTGGGCGTCGCCGGGGTTGGTGACGGGGCCGCCATCGGCCGGATCGTTGGGGATGTTGCGCTTCTCCCATGCCGGGAACTGCGCCATCATCGCCGCGACGTCGGTGCCGGGACGCAGCTTCACATAGACATAGCCGCCTTGCGAATTCCACGACGTGAGGAAGGTCGGGCTCTTGGCGAAATAGGTCTGCGGATTGAAGCGGGCGACCGCGCCGATGCTCAGATGGGTGTTCTTGGGCAGGTCGCGATAGACGCCGGTGACGCGATAGTCCTCGCGCAGGTCGCCGCTGATCAGGGTGATCGTCTTGCCCAGCGGATTGGCGGTGCCGAAATATTTGTTCGCCTCTGTCTCGCTCAGCACCAGGGCGTTCGGATCGTCGAGCGCATGCGCCGGATCGCCGAGCTTGAACGGTATCCGCAGCACGTCGAAGAGGTTGCCGTCGGCGAACACGGCATGCCGCGGACTATAGGCCTGGCCGTTGAGCAGGAAGGTAATGTCCTGCCCGGTGATGTAGACGCGCTTGTCGACCTGCGGGAAGTCCTTCGCCAGCGCGATCCCCGAGGCGTAGCTGGTCACCTGGAGCTTCATCTCCTCGCCGCCCTGCTCGGTCGAGGTGTAGAGGTCCTGCAGCTGATAGGCGTTCTCGGCTCCGGGCATCCAGCTGTCATAGCTGAATTCGTAGCGCACGAAGGTCAGGATCAGCAGACACGCGGCGATGCCGAGCGACAGCCCGAAGATGTTGATGAAGGCGTAGACCTTGTTCTTGGCGAGCGCCCGAAGGCCGACGGTCAGGTAATTGCGCCACATGTGCGGGGTCCTACTCGTAGCGAAGCGCGTGGATGGGATTGGTGCGGGCAACCCGCAGCGATTGCCCGGCAACGGTCGCGATCGCGATGCCGAGCGCGAGCAGCCCCGCGAGAACGAAGGGTCCGGGGGTCAGCGCGATGCGCACGTCGAAGGTGTTGAGCCATTCGCGCATTGCCCACCATGCCACAGGCCAGGCGATCAGATTGGCGAGCACCACCGGCTTGGAGAATTGCCAGGCGAGCAATCGGACGATGTCGCGGACCTTCGCACCGAGCACCTTGCGGATGCCGATCTCCTTGGTCCGCCGCTCGGTCGCGAACGAGGCGAGGCTGTAGAGACCGAGGCAGGCGATCAGCACCGCCAGCGCCGAAAAGCCGGCGAACAGCGTGCCGCGTGCGCGATCGGCGGCGTAGAGTTCGGCAATCACCTCCTCGGCGAAGCGCGCCTGGAACGGGATTTCGGGCTCGAAGCGGCGCCAGACCTTGCCCAAGCCCGCCATCACTTCGCCCGGGCGCGCCGCGGCATAGCGCACGATCACCTGGCTCGTGCGATCAGCGTCGTAGATGTAGACGAGCGGCTCGACCGCATCGCGCGCGGTGCGGATGCGCGTGTCTTCGACCACGCCGACGATCGTCGTCGGCGCCATCTCGCCGCCGTCGAGGCTGACCCTGATCGTCTTGCCGAGCGCCGCCTGCGGCGCGGCGAAACCGAGCAGCCTGGCTGCATTGCGATTGACCACGACGTTGAGTCCGCGCGCTACCATCTTCGCCCGCACCGCCGGCTCTTGCGCATCTTCGGCGGCATGGAGCATGCGATCATTGGCAAAGCGATCGCCGAGGAAGCGGCCGGCCAGCAAGCGCATCTCCATCGTACCGAAGAAATCGCCATCGACTCCGTAGACGCCCATCGACAGGTCTTCGGGGCCGCCGGGCAGGCGCACGGCCTGGGTGTTCTTGTTGCGCGCGGCGAGCCCGAGATTAGTGCGGCCGACCGCGACAACGCCGGGTACCGCGAGCAACTCGCGCCGCGACGCCTGGTAGCGGCTGTCGTCCCCGGCGAAGCGCCAGGCGGAATCGATCTGGACCAGCCCGTCGCGGCGATAACCGGGGTCGACGGTCTCGACATAGCGCGTCTGCGACCAGATCACCCATGTGCAGACGATCAGACCGATCGCGATGGCGAACTGGAGCACCACCAGTCCTGCACGCAGCCGGCCGCTGCCGGGCGTCTCCGCCGCGGACTTGTTGGCGCGCAGCACCGCCGCGGGCTGGAAGGCGCTCAGATAAAAGGCCGGATAGAGCCCGCCGAGCAGCCCGGTCGCCGCGAACAGCCCGAGCACGGGAAGCAGCATGCCGCCACGGCCGAAGTAATGCACGCTCAGATCGGCGCCGGCCCATCCGCCGATCCACGGCGTGGCGAGTTCGACCAAAGTGAGGGCGACCAGCGTAGCGACCCCCGCCATCACCAGCGACTCGCTGAGAAGCTGGACAATCAACTGGCCGCGCGTCGCGCCGAGCACCTTGCGCAAAGCGACTTCGCGAGCGCGCTGCGAGGCGCGCGCAGTGGAGAGGTTGACGAAGTTGATCACCGCCATGCCGAGCGTCAGCAATGCGACGACGATGAACGTGGTCAGCGCGCGCGGGTCGCCGCCCTGGGTCAGCGCGCCGTCCTGTGCCGGGCCGAGGTGGACGCCAGTGATGGGCACCAGCGCGAGATCCATGATGTCGGCCTGCGAAGAGGCCTTGCCGTCGATGAGCTGCGGCGCGACGACGCGCTTCTCCCAAGCGGGCAAGGCGGCGTTGATCGCGGCAGCGTCGGACCCGGCGCGTAGCCTGACATAATGCTGCTGGTTCATATTGCCCCAGCCCTTGAACTCGGGGAGCAATTCGTCGGCGCTGGCGGGATCGTAGCGAAACAGCAGGGCCAGCTTGAGGCTCGAGTTACGCGGCAGGTCCTTGAGCACGCCGCTGACCAGATAGTCGCGTTTGCCCGCGCCGGCCCCAAGAGTCATCGTCTTGCCCGCCGCGTCGGTGGTCCCGAACTGCTTAATTGCCTCGGTTTCGGTGAGGACGATCGAATTGGTGTTCGGAAGCGCGTCGGCCGCCGAGCTGCTGGCGAAGGGCAGCTTGAAGATATCAAAGAAAGCAGGGTCGACAGTCTGCGCGTCGACGAACAGCGGCTGCCCGTCGCGCATCACCACGGTCTTGCCGTCCTGAAGCATGGTGAGCGTCTCGATCTGCGGAAAGCCGCCGGAGAGCGTGGCGCGTACCGGGAACGGACTGCGCTGCGAGCGGGTGATCGGCTGGCCCGGCTCATGCCAGGTCGTCTGAACCTGATAGATGCGGTCGCTGCCCGGCAGCCATGCGTCGTAGCCGCGCTCATATTGGACATAATTCAGGATCAGCAGACACGCGGCGAGGCCGAGCGCCAGCCCGCCCACGTTGATCGCGGCATAGACGCGGTTGCGCGCGAGAAGCCGCAGCGCGATCGTCAAATAGTTACGCCACATGGCCGATCCTCCCCTGGCCCACCCCCTCACGCTGCCCGGCGCCGCTCCTGCAGGATCCGCCCGTCGAGCATGCTGACGATCCGCCCGGCATAGTCCGCGTGCGCAGGCGAGTGCGTGACCATCACGATCGTCGAGCCCTCGGCGTTCAAGGTCTGGAGCATCCGCATCACTTCCTCACCGTGATGCGTGTCGAGGTTGCCGGTCGGCTCGTCGGCCAGGATCAGCTTCGGATTGGCGACCAGCGCGCGGGCGACCGCGACGCGCTGCTGCTGGCCGCCCGACAGCTGGCTCGGCCGATGCCGGGCGCGATGCGCGATGCCGACCTTGTCCATCACTTCGTCCACCCGGTGCTTGCGCTCGGAGGCCGAGACATTGTGGTAGAGCAAGGCAAGCTCGACATTGTCGCGAACCGACAGCTCGTCGACCAGGTTGAAGCTCTGGAAGATGAAGCCGATGCTCTCCTTGCGGACGTCGGCGAGCCTGGCTTCCGAAAGCCCGGCGACTTCCTTGCCGTTGAACACATAGCTGCCGCTCGACGGGCTATCGAGCATGCCGATCATGTTGAGCAGCGTCGACTTGCCACACCCCGAGGGGCCCATGATCGCGACGAATTCGCCCTCGGCGATGTCGAGATCGATCGCATCGAGCGCGGTCGTCTGCACCGTGTCGGTACGGTAGACCTTCGAGAGTTCGCGCATCGTCAGCATGAAATTCCCTTTCCTTGGAATTATTTGGACAAGTCCAGGCGCGTCTTGTCGGTGTAGCCGGTGTAGGGCGAGGTCAGCACCTTCTCGCCCGCCTCGAGCCCGTCGAGGACTTCGATGAATTCGGCGTTGCGGCGGCCGAGGCGGACCTGGCGCTTGACCGCGCTGCCGCCGTCGGGAGTGACCACGAAGATCCAGTTACCGCCGGTCTCGTTGTAGAAGGCGCCGTTGGGGACGAGCAAAGCCGGCGCGGGATCGCCGAGCGTAAGGCGGGCCTGCATCGTCTGCCCGCGCTGGATATTGGCGGGCTCCGCGCCGACGAACTGCAGGTCGACCTGGAACTGGCCGTTCTGGACCTGCGGGTAGATCTTGGTGACCTTGGCCGCGTAGCGCTTGCCGCCGAAATCGAGGATCGCCTTCTGCTGGAGCTGGACGCGGCCGAGATAGAATTCGTCGACCCCGGCGATGAGCTTGTTGCGGCCCGGGCTGTCGATCTGCCCTACCCGCTCTCCGCGCTGGAGCGACTGGCCGACCTGGACCGAGAAGCCCGAAAGCTGCCCGGCGACGGGCGCGCGGAGCTGAAGCGCGTCGAGATTGGCACGGGCGATCGACAGGCCCGACTGCATCGATTGTGCCGCGGCCTGCTGCTGCGAGAGCTGGCTCGTCTGGAGCCGCGCGTCGGTCGACTGGCTGCGCTTGAGCGCGGCGAGGTTGCGCTGGCGATAGCGATAGTCGGCCTCGGTGTCGGAGAATTGCTTGGCGCTGACGAAGCCGCGCTGGGCGAGCGGCCGCTCGCGCTCATATTGGCGGCGGGTCTTGTCCAGGGCGAGATCGGCTTCCAGCACCGCACGCTCGTTGGCCAGGCGGGTCTGGGCGAGTGCCAGCTCCTGGCTGCGCATGTTGTTGATCTGCTGTTCGACTTCGGTCTGGCGCGCGAGGGTGGAGAGCTGGAGCTCGGCGTTGGAGAGCAAGGCGATCGGCTGGCCCTGCACGACAGTGGCGCCATCCTCGACGAGCATCTTCTCGACCCGCCCCCCTTCGACCGCGTCGATATAGACGGTGAGCAGCGGCGTGACCCGCGCGCGCAGCGGGATGAAGTCGTCGAAGGTACCGCGCGCCACCGTCGAAATGGTCACATGATCCGCGCCGACGGTCTGGCTCGATCCCGAGGGCGCGAACCACCAGAAGAACGCCGCCGCGAGCAGCGCCACGACGCCGCCGATCGCCGCCTTGACCCGCGTCGGCAGCTTCCGCGTCTCGACGGTCGCGTCCATCCCGCTTCCGGTGACCGGGCGCTCCCCCGCCTTTTTCTGCATCCGCACGACATCCATGGCCATCACTCAGCAATCCGCGTGCCAAGCCCCGCGCCGAGACGGATCACAGGATCGCGCCCGTACAGGCGTCCGATTTCGAACACCGGTGTCCGAAATCGAACGCTACCGTAACGGATGCGGCACCAAGCCGGAGCAAGGCGTGGCCGCCGGTCTCGCGGATCGCGACGTCGAGCGCCGCACACGGTTTCCCGCCGAATGCCAGCATTGCGCAGGCACCGGCGCCCAGCAGCATCGCATTTCGCACCAATCTTCCGCGTCCATTG
Organism: Sphingomonas sp. FW306-1B-B10E; assembly: GCF_058782005.1. Lineage (NCBI taxonomy): Bacteria > Pseudomonadati > Pseudomonadota > Alphaproteobacteria > Sphingomonadales > Sphingomonadaceae > Sphingomonas > Sphingomonas sp. FW306-1B-B10E. Next base: position 44,702 of record NZ_JBYSXG010000005.1, on the reverse strand, counting down.
CCAGACACCTGCGTGACCCTCGCTCCAATTCTCGGGAACATCTCAGCAGGAGCCATGCCAAATGTCGCCCATGCTCCCCTCCCTGCAAGGGAGGGATGATCGGTTCGGCCATGCTCCCAGCATGGCCTGAACAGCGCGGGGCGCTGTTCAACCGATCATGGGTGGGTGCGAGCCGAAGGCGAGCCCAACCAGCTGAGCGGAAAAGAGAAAAGACCGGGCATCGAGCCCGGACTTTTCTACCCGCCCCTAGCCCCTCCCTTGCAGGGAGGGGAACACTCGACGGTTGGCACGCAAATTGATTGTCCGGAACCGCACAGCCGCTGTACGGGAGTGGACGGATGGGGAGCGGGCCCGAATTCGATTATTGCGTCGTGATCGACGACGACGACGACATCCTGATGGCGTCGCGGTTGTTGTTGCGCCGGTTGTTCGCCGATGTCGCCACGGTGCGCAGTCCCGACGAAGCGTTCCCGCTGATCCAGGCGCGCACTCCCGACGTCGTGCTGCTCGACGCCAACTTCGCGCGCGGCGCGACCGACGCGGCCGAGGGGCTCGCCTGGCTCGAGAAGCTGCTCGGCACGGATCCGGAGATGGTCGTGGTGATGATCACCGCGCATGCCGGGGTGCAGGTCGCAGTGGCGGCGATGAAGCGCGGCGCGACCGACTTTGTCTCCAAGCCCTGGTCGAACGAGAAATTGCTCGCCACGGTGCGCACCGCGGCATCACTGCGGCGTTCGCGCAGCGCCGCGGTGGCGAAGGGCGTCGCCCCCGCCGCCCCGGCTTCGGCCATGGCAGGGTCGACGCTGCTCGGACGCTCGCCGGCGATGGCCCGCGTCCATTCGCTGATCGGCCGCGCGGCGCCGACCGACGCCAATGTCCTTGTGCTCGGCGAGAACGGTACGGGGAAGGAGCTCGTCGCGCGCGAGCTGCACCGCCAATCGCTGCGCGCCGATCGGGTGATGCTGACGGTCGATCTCGGCGCGATCTCTGAGGACCTGATCGATTCGGAGCTGTTCGGGCATGTGAAGGGCGCCTTCACTGATGCGCGCGCCGATCGCGTCGGGCGGATCCAGGCGGCCGATGGCGGCACGCTGTTCCTCGACGAGATCGGCAATCTGCCGCTCCGGCTGCAGCCAAAATTGCTCACCGTGCTCGAACAGCGCCAGGTCACCCCGGTCGGCGCCAACAAGCCGGTTCCGGTCAATATTCGCGTGATCGCCGCGACCAACCTCCCGCCCGAGAAGCTGCGCGACGAGAGCCATTTCCGCCAGGATCTGCTGTTCCGGCTCAATACCGTCGAGATCGACCTGCCGCCGCTGCGCGACCGCGTCGAGGACGTGCCGGAGCTGATCGAGCATTATCTCGACCATTATGCCCGGCGCTATGGCCGCGCGCTGCCCGAGCTGAGCCCCGCGGCGCAGCGGGCGCTGCTCGCCTATGAATGGCCAGGCAACGTGCGCGCGTTGCGCCATGCGCTCGAACGCGCGGTGATCCTCGCCCGCGAGGCACCGCTCGAGCCCGAGGATTTCGCCTTGGTCTCGGCAGCGCCGCGGATCGCGCCCTCGGCGGTGGTGCCGCCCAAGGCAGCGGACGACCTCAACCTCGAGCGTGTCGAGCGCCGGCTGGTCGAGGAGGCACTGCGCAAGCACGGCTATAACATCTCGCTCGCCGCGAACGAGCTCGGCCTCTCGCGCGCGGCGCTCTATCGGCGCATGGAGAAGCATGGCCTTTGACCAGCGCTTCACGATCGGGCTGATCGCCTGGATCGCCGCGCTGGTCGTCGCGATCCTGGCCTGCATCGCGGCGTTCGCGACGCCCGGCCTGGGTGCCGCCCGGATCGTTGCGCTGGCGGTCGCGGCGGCGATCTTCGCGGGACTGTGGCGCCACGTGACGCGGACCAACCGCACCGTCGCGCGATTCCTCGAAGCGCTCCGCTTTGGCGACACCGCGCTCCAGTTCGACGCCCAGGGCGGCGCCGGCTTCGGCGAACTCGGCCAGTCGCTCAACGAAGCACTCGCGCGCTTCAGGGTCGACCAGCAGCGCATCGCCGGGGAACTGCGATATCTCGACGCGCTGGTCGACGACATGCCGGTGGCGGTGCTGACGATCGGCGCCGAGGGGAATGTCACGCTCGCCAACAAGGCTGCGCGGCGTCTGTTTGCCGGCGACCACGGGACGTTGCCCGAGGATTTCGCCATTTACGGTGCGAGCTTTGCCCGGCGTCTTGCGAACGCTTCGCAAGGCGAAGAGCTATTGATTCTCAATATCGCAGGTCGTCCGCAACGGATGCTGGTGCGCGCCGCGACGCTGGAGCGGCTCGGCCAGCGCACGCGCGCGGTGAGCGTCCAGCCGATCCAGGGCACGCTGGACACCGTCGAGATGGCCGCGCAGACCGACCTCGTCCGCGTGCTCACGCATGAGATCCTCAATTCGCTGACGCCGGTGACGTCGCTGGCGGCGACCGCGGCCGATCTGCTCGGCGACTCCGATCTCGCGGCCGATGCGCGCATCGGCGACGCACGCAGCGCCGTCGACACGCTGGCGCGGCGCGCCCAGGGGCTTAGTAACTTCATCGAGGCGTATCGCGCCGTCGCGCAGACTCCCGAGATCAAGCGCCAGCGCTTCGCCGCGCGCCCTTGGGCCGACGAACTCGCGCGCATCTTCGCCGCCAAGGCCTCCGGCGTGCCGCTGTCGGTGACGGTCGCTCCCGAGGCGCTGGTGCTCGACGCCGATCCCGATCTGCTCGCGCAGGTGATGATCAACTTGATGCAGAATGCGGCGCAGGCGATGGCCGGCGCGGACCAGGCGCCGCAATTGGCGCTGCGCCTGCGCGAGGAAGGCCGCGCGACGATCCTAGAAGTCGAGGATAATGGCCCCGGCGTTCCCGAGAGTCTGCGCCCAGACATCTTCCTGCCCTTCTTCACCACGCGCGCGGCGGGGACCGGGGTGGGCCTCAATCTCGCCCGCCAGATCGTCGTCGCACATGGCGGCGCGATCGACGTCACCGACGCGCCCGGCGGCGGCGCGCTGTTCCGGATCGTGCTTTAGCTTCTTATCCTCCCCCGCCAGTGGGAGGTGGCGCCGAAGGCGACGGAGGGGGAGGAATCACTGAGTGCGGTGGTTCCTCCCCCTCCGTCAGCTGCGCTGACACCTCCCCCTGGCGGGGGAGGATTATGTACCTTGCGGCCTAGCTCTTCCCCGTCGGCAGCGGCGGCGCGCCCGGCGGGACTGCGGCGTTGCGCCAGCGTTCGACCGGGAAGACTTGGGTCTTGCCGTCCGGCCCCAGCCGGCGCTGGATCAATGTCGCCGCCTGCTGGCTGGTGCCGCCGATCGTCGCGCGGGTGCGCACCCAGAAGGTGTTCGAGCGGAAGCTCGCGCCCGAGGGCAGCGAGACATTCTGGTCGGCGAGATCCTTGGCAGTGAGATAGCCCTGCCGCGTGCGGATCGCGACGAGGCGCTGGGCGATCAGCGGATCGCGGAACAGCAGCGTCAGCATCGCTTCATCGGCGGCGTTGAGGTTCAGCGTGGTACGGCCAGGCAGCGCCGTCACCAACCGTTCGAGCCGGTCCGCGACCTTCGGATCGATCCCCGCCATGTGCAGCGGGCGCAGATCGGTGACGGGCCCCCGCAGCCGGACATATTCGATCGCCGCCACGATCTGCTCGCCGGTCATCCCTGCTTCGTTGCCGATCGCCTGGAACAGGATCGTCGAGGCCACTTCGCCGCTGCGCACCGAATTGACGTTGAAGCGCCCCTCGGCGTCGGCAATGGCGAGATCGAACGTTCCGCCCTCGATCGGCGCGCCGTTTTCGGAGAGCTTGGCCCAGGGCTCGCCGACATGATCGACTTCGGGCGACTGCTCGGCATCGCGGCGCAGCGCGACCAAAGCCGACAATTCGCCGCCGCGCACGATCGCCAGCGCGCGGGCCGCCTCGCGGGTGCGCAAGCCCCGATCGAGCGCCAACTCCTCGCGGTTGATCATCAGCAACACCAGCCCGGCGGCGATTGCGACGAACATCAGCACGTTGACGAGGATCATCCCCTCCTCGTCGCGCCTCATTGCTTGGGCTCCTCGGCGCGGACCGGCAGCGCGATCACTCGGCGCAGCGAGCCCGGCGTGCCGCCCGGGCCGGTTACCTGCATCTCGAGCGCCACGGCGCGCGGCCATTTGTCCTTGCCCGCCTCGTCGACCGGCCAGCGATCGAGCCAGGTGCCGTCCCAGAAGCGCCAGCGCACATTCGCCACGCCGCTGAGCACGAGCTGCGGCATCGGTCCGATCGTGCGGACCAGCGCGCCGTTCAGGGCGCCGTAGCGCATCGGCACCGCCGCGCCGCCCGTGCCCGGTGCGGCGCGGGTGAAGGACAGGTTGGCGCCGCCGCCCGACAAAGGTCCGTCGGCGATCTGCTCTACATCGCTCGACACCACGAACATCGTGCGCTGTAGGTCGGCGAGGCGATCGAGCCGCTTCTCGGTGCGCCCCTGGACATTGATGATCCCTTCGACCAGCGCTAGCCCCGCCACTGCGATCAGCGCGAACAGCCCCAGCGAGATCATCAGCTCGATCAGCGTGAAGCCGGTCTCGCCGGCCTCGGGGCCGCGCTTCACGAGCCCGAGCTCACCGCCACCGGTTCGTAGCCGTGCGGCCGGGCCACGAGAATCGCAAAGTCGCGCGCGACCGAGCCGTCGGTGCGGAAGCGCACCGGCCCGGTGACGCAGCGGAAGCCCTTGCCGTCGAGCAGCCCCCGGGCGTCGAGCGTATTCGCTGCGCGCAGAGTGTTGGCGATGCCCGCCGCGTCGTAAGCGAGCGCAGTGATCGTGCCGGCATCGCCGCCGTTGCGCGCCGCGAACTCGCTCGCAAAGGTGCCGAATGCCGCCGGATCGGGGCTGGCGATCCACGCCCCGTCGAGCGCTTCGAGCGCCTGCGGTCGATTGTCGATCCCCTGCAAGGTGCCGAGCAGCTGGATGCCGCTGTCCTTGAGATTGCGCGCCGCCGCAAGCACCGCCTCGCCGCTCCCCGGCAGCAGCAGCCCGTCCGGGGCGTCGCCGGCGGCAGGCAGCGGCTGGCCCGCCTTCACTTCGAGCACGCGCACGCTGACGCCGAGCTCGCCCTCGAGCTGGCCCGCCGCGAGCGAGGCGGCGGCGCTCCACGGGCTGCCGTCGTCGATCACCGCGACGGTCTTGATCCCGCGCGACCGGGCATAACGCAGGATCGCGCTGGTCACTTGCCGCGCGGTGATCCCGAAGATCCACGTACCCGGCGCGCGCAGCACCGAATCGTTGCTGAACGCGATGATCGGCACGCGGCCCGCGACGCTGCTGCTCACCGCCGGCACTTCGGCGGCGGACAGCGGCCCGAGGATCAGCGCCGGCTTCTGGCGCAGCGCCTGCCCCGCCGCCGCCGCCGCGCCCGCCGCGGTGCCGCCGGTGTCGAAACTCAGCACATATTGGCTGTTTTCCGCGAGCAACGCCGCTTGACGCATGCTAACGCCCAGCCGCGCTCGCGGTCCCGTGAGCGGCACCAGCAGGGCGATCGGGCGCTTGTCCTTCTTCTCGGCTGTGGCGAATGCATGCGAGGGAAGCACGACCGATGCCGCTGACGCGACCAGGCCTGATTGCAGCAAGCGGAGCAGCGAGCGCCGGTCCATTGCCGACTCCGGAAGTTGGGGGTGTGGCACGGCGGCGTATTATCGTCTTCGCGGGCCTCGGCATAGGGGCCTATCTGCTCGCATTGCTCGTCACCTTGCCGGCCAGCGTCGTGCTCAAGAACGGGCCTTGGCGGACCGGCGTCGCAGGCACGATCTGGAACGGCGAAGTCGGCGTGGCAGGCGGCGCCAAGTTCGAATGGCAGATGGCGCCGCTGCGTTCGCTGACCAGCCTGGCTTATGCCGCGGACTGGAAGGCGACGGGTCCCGATACCGACATGGGTGGGCGCGTCCTCGCGCATCTTGGCGGGCGGGTGGTGCTCGATCATGTGAGCGGCAGCGCCGACGGCAGTCTGCTCCAGGCGCTCCAGCCGAACCTGCCCTTCACCTGCGATCTGGTGATGCAGATCGAGATGGAGCGGATCGCGGTCGGCGGCGGCAGCCGGATGCTGAGCGGCACCGCGACCACCGACCCGGGCAGTTGCCGCGCCAAGAGCGGCGGCGCGGCGACCGCGGTTCCCGCGCTGATCCTCACTGCCGAGCATATCGGCAACCGCACGCTGATCCGCGTGGCGCCGATGGCGCAGCGGCGGCGGACGCTGGTCACGCTCGAGCTGGCGGAAAGCGGTGCGGTCGACATTTCGGTAACTCCCGACGGCGCGACGGTGCTGCCGTTCATCGGCTTGCCCGGAGGCGCGAGGCTTCAGGGCGAGATGTGACCGTCGCACCCCTCCCTCTTAGGGAGGGGTTAGGGGTGGGTAAGAGAAGGTCGGGCTCGATGCCCGGCCTTTTCTTTTCGTTCATGCGTTTGGAAGGGCTCGCTGCGCTCGCACCCACCCCCAACCCCTCCCTTGCAGGGAGGGGAGTCCGATTGGCTACAGCGTCACCAAATTGTTCAAATTAATGATCGGCAGCAGGATCGCGAGCACCATCAGCAGCACCAGCCCGCCCATCACCAGCAGCACCAGCGGTTCGACCAGAGCGACGAGGGTCGCTACCAGCGCATCGAGCTCGCGCTCGAGCTCGTGCGCGGCGCGGCCCAATGCCGGGGCGAGCCGCCCGCTGGTCTCGCCGCTCGCGACGATCGCGACGAGCATCGTCGGGAACACTCCGGCTTCCTGCATCGCCGCGCGCAGGCTGATGCCTTCACGGACACGCTGGGCGACGCCGAGCGCCTTTTCCTGCACCCAGCGATTGGGCGTCACCGCCGCCGCGGCGTGGAGCGCCTCGACCAAAGGCACCGCGCTGCCCACCAGCGTCGCGAGGCTGCCGGCGAAGCGCGCGGCATTGATCTGGCGGCTGAAGCGGCGGAACGGCCGGCGCTCGGTAAACATCCGGTGGAGCCGCAGGCGGTTGGCCGGCACCCGCATCCAGCGCACGCCGAACAATGCGCCCACTGCGATCCCCAGGATCAGATAGAGCCCGAAATTCTGCAGGAACCAGCTGATCGCAATCATCATCCGGGTGAGCAACGGCAGATCGGCGCCGCGCGAGACGAAGACGCGGACGATGTCGGGAACGACATAGACCATCAGCAGCACCATCATGCCCACCGAGACCAGAGCAAGCAGCGCCGGGTAGAGCAAGGCGAGTTGGAGCTTCTGGCCGTTGGCCTGTCGGTTCTCGACGAACTCGGCGAGATGGTTGAGCACGTCAGGCAGCCGCCCCGAGGCTTCGCCCGCGGCGACCGAGGCGCGGTAGAATTCGGGAAACGCCTTGGGGTGCTGCGCCAGCGCCGCGGCGAAGCTGCGCCCGTCGAGGATCGCGCCGCGCACATCGACCAGCAGCGAGCTCACCTGCGGCTGCTCGGACTGGGTGGCGACGAGGCGCAGCGCCTCCTCGATCGCGATGTCCGATCCGGCGAGCGTGGCGATCTGGCGGGTGACGGTGGCGAGCGCCTTGGAAGAAATGGCCGCGCGGCGCAGCTGCGGCAGCTGGATACTGCCGAGCGAGGCGCCCCGCGCGCTCGCGACTTCGACTGAAAGCGGCAGCAGCGCCTGCTCGCGCAGCAAGGCGCGCGCCGCGGCGGGGGAGGATGCTTCGATTATGCCCTTCTTGCTCGCGCCGGTGCGGTCGGCGGCGCGGTAGGAATAAGCGGGCATCAGCGCAGCGCTTTCTCTCGTTCCCCGGCGAAGGCCGGGGCCCAGTTGCACGCAGCTCGAAGCTGGGCCCCGGCCTTCGCCGGGGAACAAAGCGAAGCAGAAATCACGCCTCGTCCCTCACCACGCGGGCGACTTCATCGACGGTTGTGACGCCGCTGCGCACCTTGGCAATGCCGTCGTCGAGCAGGCTGGGGTTGTCGCGCCGCGCCTGCGCTTCCAGATCGGCCTCTGACAAGCCGTCATGGATCATCTTCTGCAGCCGGTCGTCGACCGCGACGACTTCGTAGAGCCCGGCGCGCCCACGATAGCCTTCCTCGTGGCAGTCGGCGCAGCCTTGCGCACGCCACAGCGTCTCGCCCGGGGCGATCGCCCCGCCGAGCAGCACCGAATCCGCCTCACTCGCCACGTCCTCGCGCCGGCAGCTCGGGCAGAGTTTCCGGACCAGCCGCTGCGCCGCCAGCCCGACCAGCATCGGCGCGAGCAGATAGCGCTCGACCCCCATGTCGATCAGCCGCGTCACCGATCCGATCGCGCTGTTGGTATGCAGGGTCGACAGCACGAAATGCCCGGTCATCGCCGAGCGCACCGCGACCTGCGCGGTCTCCTGGTCGCGGATCTCGCCGACCATGATCACATCGGGATCCTGCCGCAGGATCGCGCGGAGCCCGCGTGCAAACGTCATGTCGGTGCGCGGATTGACCTGGGTCTGGCCGATGCCCGGCAGCTCGTATTCGATCGGATCCTCGACCGTCATGATGTTGCGCTTGCGGTCGTTCAGGCGGCTGAGCGCCGAATAGAGCGTCGTGGTCTTGCCCGATCCGGTCGGCCCGGTGACCAGCAGCATGCCGTGCGGACGCTCAAGCAGCCGATTGAGCAGCTGGCGGTCGCGCGCGCTCATCCCGAGCGCTTCCATGTCGAGCCGCAGCGAGCCCTTTTCGAGCAGGCGCATCACCACGCGTTCGCCATGTTGGGTCGGAATCGTCGAGACGCGCGCGTCGACATCGTGCCCGCCGATGCGCAAGGTGACACGGCCGTCCTGCGGCACGCGCCGCTCGGCGATGTCGAGCTTGGCCATCACCTTGATGCGGCTGACCAGCAATGGCGCCAGCGCGCGCGGCGGCTCGATCATGTCGCGCAACACGCCATCGACCCGGAAGCGCACCACAAGACGCTTCTCCTGCGTCTCGATATGCATGTCCGAAGCGCCTTCCTTGACCGCTTCGAGCAGCAGCGCGTTGATCAGGCGGATCACCGGCGCGTCGTCACGCGTGTCGAGCAAATCGTCGACCGAGGCGGCACTGTCGGCGAGCGCGGCCAGGTCCATGTCGCCGAGGTCGAAATCCGCCGCGGCGCCCGCGCTGCCGCTATATTGCGCGCTCAGCGCAGCGTCGAACGCCTCGTCGCTCACCGCGACGAAGCTGGTGCCCGGCGCGATCCGCTGGACTTCGAGCAATGCGTCGAGGCCCGCGCCGGCGCGGTGCAGGCATTCCATGCCGGCCGGGCCTGCACGCAGCAGCACGCCATGCCGGCGCGCGAAGCTGTAGGGCACCGTCGCCGGCGCATCGTCGACGAGGATCAGCGTCTCACTCATCCGGCGAAATCCACACTCGCCGATACGCGGCCGGCGGTGGGACGGCGCTGGATCGACACCCGGCGGACGCGCAGGTCGCTCGACGCGCTGAGATCTGCGAGCCACGCCATCAGCGAATCGTAGCTCGCGTCGGCGACGGTCACGCGGATCCCGCCTGGAATGGCGGTGGGCGCCACGACGAGCCCGAACGCTGAAGCCGAGCTGGTCGCGACTTGCGCCGCGGGACCCTGGCGGCGTGGCGCACGCGCAGCGGTCAGCGTGCCCGCCGCGCGGATCCGGGCGCTCAAAGTCTCATAGGTGCGGATGTCGGCCAGCGCATCGGCACGCGCCGCCTGGAGCGGCTTGATCACCCCGAAGATCAGGATCACCGCGCCGATCAGTGTCGCCGCCCCGGCGACCAGGATTCGCTCGCGCCGGCTCAGCCCGCTCCACCAGCCGTCGAAACGAGCTAGGGCGGCATCCAGCGCCGGCATGCGGGAAATGACGATTCTCATGCGTTGCTCGCCGTAATGCGGATGCTGCCGTCGGGCGAGCGGGTAACGCGCGCGCCGACCCGCGATGCGCCGAGCGCCGCCTCGACGCGGCCGGCGAGCCCGGGATCGCTGCCGTCGAGATCGAGGGTCAGCGCATTCGCCTGATAGTCGATCGCGCGCACGGTGATCGCGCCGGCAAGCGGAGCAAGCGCGCCCGACACGCGCGTCAGCAACGGCAGGAAGGCATCGGGCGGCGGCGCGTTGCTGCCGGTGGGAAGCAGGTCGGCGACACTCGCGGCGAAGTCGCCCCCCAGATTGGCGCCGGGCGCCGAGGTAGCGACCAAAGCGCGCGTATCGGCCTCGCGGCGGTCGGCGATGCTTCGCAGCATCAGCGTGTCGGCAGTGGCGATCACGACATGCGCGGCGGCGCCGATCGCGACGATCCAGCCGAGCCGGCGCCACATATTGGGCAGCACGGCCCGGCGGCGCGCATATATGCCCTGGCGCAGATCGAGCGCGGGCGCCAGCAGCCGCTCGGACAATGCCAGCGGCTCGACGGTCGATCCGTCGGCGAGCATCTCCGCGGGCAGCGGCGCGCCGTAGGAGCGCGCGGCCGGACGCCCCGCCGCCTGCCACGCGGCCTGGAGCATCGCCGCGGGAATCGCGAAGCCGGTTCCGTCGCCGGCGCGGCCCAGGGCCCGCGCTCCGGCGAGCTCGACCGACCATTCGCCCTCCGCGGGTCGCGGCAAGGCCAGCGCGTCGGGCACCATCGCGGCGTGCCCGAGCCCGGCCGCTTCGGCCGACTCCACCCACGCCGCCATCAGATCGTGGCGCACCACGCCGACGAGATAGCGGCCGGGCGCCAGCTCCGCGCCGAGCGCGAGATGGACCGATTCGAGCGGCTCGGCGATCAGCTCCTCGATGGCGAAGGGCAGTGCCTGCAGCCGCTTGGCGCGACTCGGCAGCGGCAAATCGACCGCGAGCAGGCGCACCTGCTCGGTCGGCACGACGATGGTTGCAGGCCCTCCCCGCTCGGCTATGATCAGCCGATCGCCCGCCAGCGTCCACACCCCCGTGGCGAGCGATTCCGGCGCGTCGGGCGCTCCTATGGCGCGGCCGGAGGCTGTCACATTTGCTTCATGGGAAGGACGCATGGGGCGGGGATGCGCATAGTTTTGAAACAGTTTAGTGACATCGCACTGCTTAGGCAGAACAGCAAGCGCCGCACAATGGTCAACGGCGAAGCGGGCTTCACGCTTCTCGAAATGATGATCGTGCTGGTGATCATCGCCGTGATCGCGGGACTGATCACCGTCAACGTGATGGGACGGCCGGACGAGGCCAAGGCCACCACCACCAAGTCCAACATCAGCAGCATCGTGGCCGCGCTCAAGATGTATCGCCTCGACAGCGGCGCCTATCCGACATCGGAGCAGGGGCTCAAGGCACTGGTCGAGAAGCCCACCACCCCGCCGGTGCCCGGTAGCTGGGCGCAGGGCGGCTATCTCTCCGCGCCGCCGCTCGACGCCTGGCAGAAACCCTATGAATATCGTTCGGACGGCGCGAGCTTCACGATTCGCTCGCTCGGCCGCGACGGCAAGCTGGGCGGCGAAGGGGTCGACGCCGATATCGACGGCAAGGGCTGACCCCTATGCGGGGGGAGGCACGGACCGCGACGGATCGCGAAGCGGGCTTCACCCTGCTCGAGATGCTGATCGTCCTCGCCATCGTCGCGGTGATGGCGGGCGCGGTCACGCTTGGCATCGGCAGCGTCACCCGCGCCCCCAGCGTCGAGACCGAGGCGCGCCGCCTCGCGACGCGGCTCCAGGCCGCCGCCGACGATGCGATGCTCGGCGATCGGATGCTCGCCTTCACCGTCCAGAAGCACGGCTATGGCTTCGCGACGATCGGCACCGGCGGCCAGATGATCGCGCGCAGCGACGATGCGCTCGGCTATCACCAATTGCCGAGCGGGATGGTGGTGACGCTCGACGTGCGGCCGCCGGTGATCCTAGGCGTCGACGGCGCGGGACGGCCGATGTCGGCGGTAGTCGAAAGCGGGTCGCAGCGCTGGCTGGTCACCTATGACGGGCTGACCGCGCGCGCGGTGCCGGCCCCGGCGCCGAAGGCGTGATGCGTAACCTTCGCCTCCCTTCCGTGGTCCTGCGAAAGCAGGAGCCCAGGGCTGCAAGCGTGTCGCCCGTGACTCTGGGCTCCTGCTTTCGCAGGAGCACGGGATCGGAAGAGGGCTTTTCGCTGATCGAGGCGCTCGTCGCGCTCGCAGTACTCGCGATCGCCACCGTCGGGCTGATGCGCACGGTCGAATCGCACATCGACTCGACGCGCGGCGTCGAGCGGCGCACCGCGGCGATGTGGGTGGCCGAGAACCGGCTTGCCGAACTCGAGACCCGGGCGCCCACCAATGGCGATCAGGTCGAGATGCTCGGCGAGCAATGGCTAGTCGCGGTGACGCGTCGTGGCACCGACGATCCCGAGATTCAGCGCGTGCGGATCGACGTGTTTCCGCTGCAGGAGCGCACGCCGCTTGCATCGCTCGACGGCTTCGTGGACGGACGCAAGGGATGAGCCCCGCTTTCGCCCTCACGCCGCGCCAGACGCGCACCGCTCTCGACATCGTGACCGCCTTGGTCGTGCTCTCGACCGCGCTCGCGCTAGCCGGGCTCACCTGGCGCCTCGCCGGGCATGCCGGCACGGGCGCGATCACGGTGCCCTCGGGCAATAGCGGGCCGGCGATCGCGCCCGACATCGCTCCGGCGATCGCGCTCGCGCCGTTCGGCAAGGCATCGGCAAGCGAGGCGGCGCAGGCGACCAGCCTGCCGCTCGAGCTCAAGGGCATCATCGCCGCGAGCCCGGCCTCGCTCTCGACCGCGTTCATCTCGGTGAGCGGCGCCGCCGCATTGCCCTTCCATGCCGGCGAGGCGGTCAATGGTGCGACGATCCAGTCGATCCTGCGCGACCGGGTGATCCTAGCGGTCGGCGGGCGCAGCGAGTTCCTCGCTTTCCCCGATCCGACGCTGTCGCCCGAGCAGCGCCAGGCGGCGCAGAACCAGGCCGCGCAGACGCCGCAGCCCGGCTCGCCGGTGACCTCGGCACCCGGCGCGCCCCCGGCGCCCGCGGTGCCGCCGGCCGCGAGCACCGCAGGGCTTCTCCAGCGCTTCGACGCCACTCCCGTCAACGGCGGCTATCGCATCGGCGATAACGGCCCGCCGGGAATGGTTGCCGGCGACGTCATCCAGTCGGTCAACGGCACGTCGCTCAGCGATCCGAACGCCGCCAGCGCCGCCTTCGCCTCCGCCCAGGCCAGCGGCAACGCCCAGATCCAGATCCTTCGCGACGGGAAGCGGCTGACGCTTACCGTGCCGCTTCGTTAAAGAGAGCTCCGTGCACAAGATTCGCTCCACTTTCGCCGCTCTCGCGCTCGCCGGTATCGCGCTCGACAGCGTCGCCGCTGCGCAGACCGCCGCCGACCAGGGCCAGCCCGGCGACATCGTGATCAACATGCGCGGGGTCGAGATCGCCGACGTCGCCGACCAGATCTCGCGGATCACCGGGCGCACTTTGATTCTCGATCCCGCGGTCAAGGGCGTGGTGACGGTCACTTCGGCCACGCCCCTCTCGCCCGCGGGAGTGTGGGAGCTGTTCCAGTCGGTGCTGCGCGCCAACGGCTTCTCGGCGGTGCGCTCGGGCCGGGCATGGCGCGTCGTTCCCGCCGCCAATGCCGTGCGCGATGGCGGCGTGCCCGGCCGCGCGGCCGGCGGACAGGAACTCGTCACGCGGATGGTGCGCCTCGCTAACGTGCCCTCGGCCGACGTCGCGCGTGTGATCCGCCCGCTCGTCGCGACCTTCGGCAGCGTCGAGCCGCTGACCAGCCCCAATGCGGTGGTGATCACCGATTATGCCGACAATGTCCGCCGGGTCGAGACGATCGCCCGCCAATTGGACGGTGGCAGCGGCGCCACCTTCGCGACGATCACTTTGCGCAACGGCAACGCCGCCGACGTCGCGCAGTCGCTCCAGACGGTGCTGGGCGACCAGCAGAGCGGCACCGGCGCGCGCGTCGCCGCCGATACCCGCAGCAACACCGTGATCATCCGCGGCACCCCCGCCGCAGTCGCCGAGGCGCGGCGGATCGCGACCTCGCTCGACCAGCCCGGCGGCGCGACGCCGATCACGCGGATGTTCCGACTCAATTATGCCGATGCCGAGACCGTCACCGACGTGCTGCGCGGCGTGCTCGGCCAGGGCGAGAGCGCCGATAATCCGGTCGCCAAAAGCCTGTCGGGCAGCTCGGCCAGCAATCCGTTCGCGCGGCTGAGCGGCGGCAATGCCAACATCGCCGCGCTGTCGAACAGCGCCGCCGCGACGGGCAGCGGACTCGGCAATGCGATGCAGGCGGCGAATGCGGCGACCCAGCCGGTGATGCAGAACCAGCCTGCGCAGACGCCCCAGGGCTTCTCGACGCCCGAACTGACCGTCCAGCCCGCCCCCGAGCTCAACGCCGTGGTGGTGCGCGGCACCCCGACCGCGATCGCCTCGATCGAGCCGCTGATAACCGACCTCGACGTGCGCCGCCCCCAGGTGTTGATCGAGGCGGCAATCGCCGAGATCACCGGCGACGATGCCGAGGCGCTGGGCGTGCAGCTCGGTACCACCGGCGCCGCACTCCAGCCGACCGGCGTGGGAACTTCGTTCGATCAGGCGGGCACGTCGCTCGGCACGATCCTCAAGGCGCTCAACGTGCCCGCCGGCTCGCTGATCAGTACCGGCCTGACCGGCAATATCCGGATCGGCGACGATTTCTCGATCCTCGTCCAGGCGCTCGGCACCTCGACGCGGGCCAACCTGCTCTCGACTCCGCAGATCACGGTGCTCGACAATGTCGCGGGCGAGTTCGTCTCGGGCCAGAACGTGCCGTTCGTCACCGGATCGGTGCTGACCGATTCGACGTCGGTCGCGCCCTACACCACGATCGAGCGCAAGGACGTCGGCATCACCTTGCGCGTGCTGCCGCGGATCAATGCCGGCGACACGATCCGGCTCCAGGTCAACCAGGAAGCTTCGTCGATCGCGGCGGCGCAGACCGCGGCAGCGTCCGATCTCGTCACCAATCGCCGCGCGATCAACACCACCGTGCTCGCCGACAACGGCCAGACGATCGTGCTCGGCGGGCTGATCACCGACGACCGCCAGGATTCGCGCCAGCAGGTGCCGATCCTCGGCGACATCCCGATCGTCGGCGAATTGTTCAAGAGCCGTCGCGAGACGCATCAGAAGCGGACCCTATTCATCTTCCTCAAGCCGACGATCCTGCGCGATCCGGCCGATGCGGCAGCGGCGGCGAAGGACAAATATGCCCGGCTGCGCGCCGACGAGATCGCCAATAGCCGGCGATCGAGCCTTCTGCTCGCGCCACCGACGCCGCGGCTAACGGTGGAGATCGACGGAATCTACTGAGGGATGCGCAGGCACTACGAGATCTTCGCGGACTATTTCCAATTCTATTTGTGGGACGAAGGCGAGAAGCCCTCGCCGCCGACCGACTATGACCGCGACGACGTCGTCCGCCGGATCAAGGCGGCGGCGCATGTCGTGGTTATCCAGCCGGTCCGGAACATGGACGTGCCGGTCACGCTCGACATGGTCGAAACCGCGCCGCCGCTCGATCTGGATGCTTTCGATCATGTCGCCGAAGCGAGCCTCGATTTGCCTTCGGGCCGGCTCGAGATCCACGAATGCACCGGCGGATCGATCGATATCCTGACGGTCGCCCCCGGCACCTATCGTGTGCGCGCCTGCTTCAGCGGGCTAGAAACGCTGAGCGAAGACGGGCTCGACGGCCAGGATCGATATGACCTGACGCTATGGCCGGCGCCCGCGGCGGCGGTCGAGGTGCTCAAGCAGTTCAACTAGGTCGTGAACTCATAAACGTCCGCTCTCGGCACGGCCTGCACTTCCGAGATCTGGTCGGAAGCGGGAGGGCAGCTTTAGGAGCGGAAGCCGAGATAGCCGCCGTTCTTTAGGGCCTACGGAAACGACTGTTGAGCGGGTCGACCAAGGTCAGACAGTGCGTGCATCAGTGGCTCCGTTGAAAAGTTATGTGGGTTTTGTCAGCACGGAAGATGGCGACGACTCGACTACCGCCAACTCGGCGCGAGCGGGCGCCTAGTTGCGCAGTTCCGGCGAGCATTGGCACCACGCCCCCAGATCCATCGAACCCGGCCGCAGCCTGGTCGAGAATATCGCATGATGCCGCTGGTACATACCAGTCGCCATTATTGCTGAAGAGTGGCACATTATATATAAACTGACCACCGACCCGCTCCATCATATCTCGCTGAAACGACATGAAGCGGTCGGCAATCTCGACCCCCGGTCCGGTACATTGGCGCGCCTCGGTGTAGGAAAGCGTCCAATTGCTGAGCGCCTCCATGCCGGGGCATGGTAGCGCAAGCACTGTCGTCAGGCGGGGACGGCGAATTCTCACGAACTGGATGTCGACAGTTCCGATCCGAGCCGTTGCCACCTCCACGCCTTGCACGCTTTCTCGCTCCCAATCGAGCGAGTAGCGCCGCCACGACTGCAATGCTTGCCATCGCAATGACTGGGGCTGCTGCGCAGGCAACGGTGCTGGTTCCGAGGCGCCAAGGGGCCCAAGAAGCAAAAGCGCGGTCAGAATGGCCATAGCCGGGCTCCCGATGTGCAGTGATCTAAACTCCAATTGGATCACCAAGCAATGTCCGCTTACGGATGATGCTGATTGCCGGCAGAACGACGAGTGTTGGGACGTTTCCTGCCGTCCACTTTTATGAGTCTACGACCTAGCTTCGGAAACGCTCACTCCGTCGGCAGCGGCACGCGGACGCGCTGGGCGCCGCGGGTGAAGAAGGCGGCGTCGATCGCTAGGTTCGCAAGTTGCCAGCCGTCGATGCTCTGCCCCGGCTGGAGCGTGCGCGTGGTGCCGTCGGCGGTCTTCACCAGCGCCACGGCATCGGCACCGAGCCGGCCGACGATCCCGACCAGCGCCGGCGCATCGCCGGGTAGCGCTTCGTCGGCAGCGGCCGCGCGAAACAGTGGCCGCTCATAGGCGGCGGCAAGCGCAGGCGATGCGGCGGGCGCTGCCAGCGGCGGCGATGCGAATGTCGCCTCCCCCGCCCCCTTGGGCGCCGCGTACGGAACCAGCAGGACCAGCGGCATCAGCACAGCGAAACCGCCGGCTAGGCCGAGCGCGGTGCGGCGCGCGCTCATTGCGCCGCCACCGCTTCGGCGGTGAGCCGGACGCCCCCCGCCACCGGCTCGAGCGACCAGCGGCGGAAGCGGACGAGCGGCCGTTCGCGCTCGAAGGCGTCGGCCAGCGCCAGCACTGCCTTCTCCGCGCCCGACACGCGCAGGCGCAGCGCGACCAGCCCGGCGGGCGCCTCGACCCCGCTGGTCTCCTCGACCAGAACCCCGCCTGCCACGGAAAGCCGCCGCAGCCGCGCCATCATCGCCGCGCGTCCTGCCGCCGCGTCGGACGCGCCGAGCGCCACCCCGGCGGCAACGATCGGCGTGCGGCGCTCGGGTTGGGCCGCGGCCTGAGCGAGTTGCGAACGCGTGGCGCGCGCCGCGGCGAGATCGCCAAGCGCTTCGCCCGTCGCCGGCGCCAGCAACGCCAGCATGACCAGTCCGGCGCCGGCACCCAATAACAGCGGCAGGATCCTCACGATGTCGTCCCCACGAAGGTGACGATCATCTTGGTATCCGCCTGACGCTGCCCGGTATTGCGCAACCGCTGGAACGTCGGGACGCGGCGCAAGGCGGCGCGCAATTTGTCCGGATCGGGCACCTCGACTTCGAGCTCGAGCACGCCCTGCGCGGTCCGTCCGGCGCGGACCAGCGCCGCATCCGGAGGCAGCGCGCGCGCCAGCGCTTCGATCGTTGCGCCCAATGACGGGCGACGAAGCACCGCACCGAACTGGTCGCGCGCTTCGGTCGCGGCGCGCGCGGCTTCGATCCGCGGCGCCGCCGCAGCCTCTAGTGTGGCCGCGGCGCTGCGCTGCTGCGCGGCCAGCAATCTTGCCCCGCCGATCGTCAGCAGCGGCCCCGCCACGATCAGCGCTGCAATCAGGGCCGCGATGCTGCCGTCCGACCAATGCCCGGCACGCGCCGGACGCGCTTCACCCGCAATTCGCTGCTTCGCCAGCGTGGCGAGCCGCTGAGCCAGGCTCGGCGCCGGATCGGCACGTTCGGGATCGGGGCTGCCGGCTTTCATGACGCCGCTCGATTAGCCGCTGCGCGCCCCGCACGCAAAGCGTCACAATCACGACGCCAATATGTCATCGCGACGCAACTCCAATGGCATCACCCCGTAAAGCCATCCTTCCAAAGGCGGTCCCAGCCGGGTCGCAAGTGACTCGATGCCTGGGGGATTTTGCATGAACGACCTGACGCCCACGGCCTTCGGCTATACCGATGGCGACGTCGACACCAACAACAGCAGCAACGTCACGCTCAACGAGCTCGCGGCACAGCGCCTCTCGCGCCGCCAGACGCTGCGCGGCGGCTCGGCGATCGTCGCCGCGACGCTCGGCGCGTCGGTGCTCAGCGCCTGCGACGGCAATGCCGACGGCTTCAACCCGCCGGTCGTGACCGGTCCGGCAACCAGCCTCTCGACCAATTCGGGCCGCACCGTCACGCTGACCGGCACCGCCGATCCCAATGGCAACCAGAGCTGGGTCCAGGTTTCGGGTCCGGCCGTGACGCTGAACGGCGCCACCTCGGCCACCGCCACCTTCCTCGCTCCGACGGTGTCGACCGCGACGCAGTTCGTGTTTCGCTACGTAACCGGCAACGGCAAGCAGACCAACCAGGCCGACACCACGGTCACCGTGAACCCGGCGGCGTTGGGCTTCACCGCGGTCGCCAAGAATAAGCTCGACGTCGTCACCGTGCCTACCGGCTACAAGGTGCAGGTCGTCAACCGGACCGGCGACCCGATCGCCGCCTCCGTGCCGGCCTATAAGAACGACGGCACCGACACCAATTTCGCTCAGCGCATCGGCGATCATGGCGACGCGCTGTACTGGTACGGCCTCGCCGCGACCGGCAATGCGCGCGACGCGACGAGCTCGACCCGCGGGCTGCTCGTCCAGAACCATGAGAACATCAACATCCAGTATCTCCACCCGAACGGCCCGACCAACAACACCGTCGCCGGCCCGCGCCCCGAAGCCGAGGCGATCAAGGAGATCGAATGCCACGGCGTCAGCGTTACCGAAGTCTCCGAAGGCGCCGGCCGCACCTGGACCGTCGCCCAGGCCGGCGCGCTCAACCGCCGCATCACGCCGAACACCCCCGTCGTGTTCAGCGGCCCGGTCAAGGGCTCCGATCTGATCAAGACGCTCTACTCCACCGACGGCACCGCCGGCCGCGGCACGATCAACAATTGCGCCAACGGCACCACGCCCTGGGGCACTGCGATCACCTGCGAAGAGAATTGGGCGGGCTATTTCCGTCGCCCGACCGCCGATGTCGTGGGGCGCACCGCAAAGGAGCTCACTGCGCTCAACCGCTACGGCGTGACCGGCAACGGCAATTTCAGCTGGGCCACCGTCGTCCCGGCCGACGCGTCGAGCACGGTCTTCCGCCGCTGGAACGCCACCGCCTCGGGCGCATCGGCGACCGCCGACTTCCGCAACGAACCGAACCAGATGGGCTGGGTGGTCGAGATCGATCCGTATGACGCGACCAAGGCGCCGCGCAAGCGCACCGCGCTCGGCCGCCTCGGCCATGAAGGCTGCTGGCCCGGCGCGTTCGTCGTCGGCAAGAAGCCGGCCTGGTACATGGGCGACGATTCGCGCCGCGAATATCTTTACAAGTTCGTCTCGGCGACCGCCTGGGTAGCGGCGGACGCCAACGCCACCGACCGCCTCTCGATCGGCGACAAGTATATGGACAGCGGCACGCTCTACGTCGCCAAGTTCAACGCCGACGGCACCGGCACCTGGCTGCCGCTGGTTTTCGGCCAGAACGGCGTCGACGGCACCAATGCCGCCTATCCGTTCGCCGACCAGGCCGATGTGCTGGTCAATGCTCGCCTCGCCGCCGACAAGGTGGGCGCGACGCCGATGGATCGCCCCGAATGGACCGCGGTCAACCCGGTGACCGGCGAGGTCTACCTCACCCTCACCAACAACAACGCTGCCGGCCGTCCGCTGAACGGCACCGACGCCGCCAATCCGCGCCATTATAACGATCCGTTCGGCGCGGCGGCGACGCCGTCGTTCGGCAATCCCAACGGGCACATCATCCGCCTCAAGGAAACCGGCGACACCACCGAGGCGACCAGCTTCAACTGGGACATCTATCTGTTCGGTGCCGGCGCCGATCTCGATGCGGCCAACATCAACGTGTCGGGCCTCACCAACGACCAGGACTTCTCGAGCCCGGACGGCCTCTATTTCAGCCGGCCGACCAATTCCGCAGGGCAGGTCAAGCCGCTGCTTTGGATCGAGACCGATGACAGCGCTTATACCGACGTGACCAACTGCATGCTGCTCGCAGCGCAGCCGGGAACGGTCGGCGACGGCGGCGCGCGCACGATCACCAACACCGGGGCCGGCGGTGCAACCGCGACCCAGGCAACGCGCGTCGGCGCCGCGCCGACGGCCGCGACGCTCAAGCGCTTCCTGGTCGGCCCGGTCGAGTGCGAGATCACCGGCATCGACTCGACCCCGGACGGCCGCACGATCTTCGTGGGCATCCAGCATCCCGGCGAGAACGGCACCCCCGCCGCGCCGAGCAGCCACTGGCCCGACAGCCAGGCCACCGGCACCGCCGGCGCCACCGTGCGCCCGCGCTCGGCAGTGGTAGTGATCACCAAGAATGACGGCGGCGTCGTCGGGCTGTAAGAGCTCCGGCTGTGCTTCGATCGAAGGGAGGTGCCGCGAGGCGCCTCCCTTTTTCGTTGCCTTTTAGTTCCCCAGCGAAGGCCGGGGCACAGTATCGACGAACATGCGACGGCGCCGCGCCTTCGAGAAACCAGTGCGACTGGCCCCGGCCTTCGCCGGGGAAAGTACCGGCAGCCGCGCGAGCGCCCTAAAATCCTACGTTTGTCGTCGGGTCCGCGCGGTCCCTTACCGATCCGTGCGGCTGACGATATTCGCGGTCCCGTCCGGGGTGATCGTGATCATGTGCGCGGTCCCGTTCGTGCAATTGGCGCGCCAGAGCGGCTTGCCGTCGCGGTCTTCCAGGCGCTGAGACGACTTCACCGACTGACAGTCGATATCAGCGTCCAGCAGCGCGCGGATGAACACGACGTTGCGCTGGCGATCGTTCATCGCGATCACTGCGGCGGTAGCGTTCTGGCCGTCGGCCATGTTGCTCGCCACGTTCGCCTCGGCCGGCGCGTTCGCCGCTTGCTCCTCGCCCGCGCCGCATCCGGCGAGCGCCAGCGCCGCCAGCGCGGGCCATAGGTTGCGCTTCGTCATCGGCTTCTCTCCCATTCGCCCCTCCAATGCCGCGCGGGCGGCCGAGTTCCCCTCAGCGCTGATACGCCTTGGGCAGCGCGCCTTCCTTGGGGTCCCAGTAGCGCTCGCGCAGCCGGGTCTGGCGGCTGGTCATCGGCTGCTCCACGCCGTCGATGAATACGTTGACCGCCGAGCTGCCAATTTCGAGCGGATCGCCGTCCCAGATCACCAAGTCGCCGTGCCGGCCGGGCTTGAGCGAACCGAACTCGGCCCCCATCCCCAGCGCCTCGGCCGGTCGCGAGGTGATCGTTGCGAACGCCTCGCCCCAGCTCAGCCCGCTCGCGCCGGGCAATTTGCCGAGCGCGACGAGGTTGCCGGCATATTGCTTCTCCCAGCGCGCCTGGCGTGCCTCGTCCTGGTTGATCGTGCCGATCCCGACGAGCACGCCTGCCGCCTTCAACCGCCCGATGTTCGATTGGGTGGCGGCGAGTTGCTCGAAGCTTTCGGGAAGGTCGGCGACCGGCGAGGCGATCACCGGCACCGCCGCAGCGGCGATATCGCGCGCGACGGTCCAGCCCTCGGTCGCGCCGACCAACACCAGCCGCAATGCCGGCACTTCCTTCTTGAGCGCGAGCACCGTCAGGATATCCGACCCGCGCTCGACATGAACGAGCAGCGGCACCCGCCCTTGCACCACCGGCACCAGGGCCTCGGCATCGGCGCGGGTGAGCAACGCATCCTTGCCGCGATCGGCGAAGCTCGCCGGGCTGCGCACATAGTCGCGCACCTCGAACAGCGCGTTCTTGAGCATCGCATAGGCCGCCGGCCGGCTGCCCCCCGCGGCGCGCGCACCCGCCTCGCCATATTCCATGAACTGGAAGGCGCGCGGCTTGGCGACCGGATCCATGTCGGCGCCGAGATCGATCACCGCGCCCTGGCCTGCAAAGATCGAGCCCTTGCTGTTGTCGGGCGCGACGACGGCACGGGTGACTCCTTCCAGCCGGTTGATCGCCAGCGGACTGCTCTTGGGATTGACCGCGGGCGTGACGTCGAGCGCGGCGTTGAACGGCGAGCTTCCCGCCGAGGTGTCGTTGGTGCCCTCGACCGCGTCTACCTCGACGATGCCCATGCGGGTGAAGCCGGCGAAGATGCCGGGCGTGACCCAGCGCCCACCGGCGTCGATCACCCGCGCACCCGCAGGCGCCGCGACACCCGCACCGGCTGCGACGACGCGGCCGCCCTGGATCACCACGGTGCCGCCATCGACGGGACCGGCGCCGTCGCCGATCACAACCTTGGCGTTGGTGATGACGACCGTCTGTGCGGCGGCGGGGGCGGCGATGGCGAGCATCGCGCTCGCCGAGAGGAGCAGTTGCTTGATCACTTCACGTCCCCCTCGCCCGGCTGGCCGAGCTCGAAATCGGATACCGGCCGCAGCTTCGGATTGTTGGCGTCGTAGAGCAGAGCGCCGTCGACCCAGACCATCTGAGGCCGCGTGTAGACGCTGAACGGATTGCCGTTCCACAGCACGACATCGGCCATCTTGCCCGGCTTGAGGCTGCCGGTCTTGTCGGCGATGCCCAGCGCCTTGGCCGGGTTGATCGCCAGCCAGCGCCACGCCTGTGCTTCGGAGATATCGAAGCCCGCCTTGATGCCGGAGGCGCGCGCCTTGGCGACTTCCTGGTTGAGCCGCTGGATGCCGTTCTGGTCGTCCGAATGAATCATCGCGCAGGCGCCTTCCTTCTCGAGGATGGCGAGATTCTCTGGGACGGCGTCATAGGCTTCCATCTTGAAGCCGTACCAATCGGCCCAGACCGCGGCGCAGGTGCCGTTGGCCTTGAGCAGGTCGGCGATCTTGTATGCCTCTACCGCGTGGTGGAACGCGGTGACGTGATAGCCGAACTCCTTGGCCATATCGAGGACCACGGCCATCTCGTCGGCGCGATAGCAATGATTCTGGACGAGGATCTCACCGTCGAGCACGCCGCGCAGCGTGTCCATAGCGAGGTCGCGAGTGGGCGCTTCACCGCCCTTCTCCTCATATTTGTCCCAGCGGCGCTTATACTCGACCGCTTTGGCCCAGGTTGCGCGGTCGACGGCGATATTGCCCATCCGGGTCGAAGGCGCGCGGCCCTTGCCGCCATAGACGCGCTTGGGGTTCTCGCCGCACGCCATCTTGAGACCATAGGGCGCGCCGGGGAACTTCATCCCCTGCATCGTACGGGCATAGACGTTCTTGACGGTCACCGAGCGGCCGCCGAACAGGTTCGCGGAGCCCGGCAGGATCTGCAGCGTCGTCACGCCGCCATTGACCAGCGCCCGGCCGAAGCCCGGATCCTGCGGCCAGACGCTATGCTCGGCCCAGACCTCCGGCGTCACCGGCGAAGTGATTTCGTTGCCGTCTGACAATGCCTCGACGCCGGGCGAGGGATAGTCGCCGAGATGGCTGTGGATGTCGATCACGCCCGGGGTGACGTACTTGCCGGTACCGTCGATCACCGTCACGCCGGAGCCGGCGGCTAGGCCCTGCCCCACTTCGACGATCTTGCCGTCGCGGAACAGCACCGCGCCATTGTCGATCCGCCCGCCTTCGCCGTCGAGCACAGTGACGTTGGTCACCAGCGTCGGCGTGCCAGGATAAGCCCGATAGGTCGACGGAAAGGGATCGTGCGCATAGCCCTTGCCTTTGCCCGGTCCGGACGCGGCTGGATCGGAGGACGCACTGCGCGCATTGTTTCCGCTTTCCGCGCAGCCCGCCAGCGCAAGCATGCTGGCGAAGATCAAAACCGGTCGAAACAAGCGCGATTCCTTCCCTGTTCGCTGCGCCTCTGGCGCGACGCTTTGATCGTGGCAAATAGGAAATTAAGCAAGCGCCAGCTTGTGCATTGAAATCTCATAGAAAAATTAGAGGCCGACAATAAGTTCGCTTAGTGGATGTACGGAGCTTTCCACGACGATTCATTCGGTGTTAAGGCGAGGCGCTTCGCTTACCCTGTACAGGGGCAGGTATTTTGCGAGTGAGTAACAGTTCCGGTGCGCCGGTTGAGACCCGGCCACCCATGGCCAAGAACGTCGCGACAGGGCTTGTCGCGCTGGCGGGGTTTTGCAGCCTGCTCGCGCTCGCAGGTTGGGCATTCGACGTGCCGATGCTGCGCGGCTTCGGGCTCAACAAGACCCCCGTCTGGCCACTCACTGCGATCGGCTTCCTGTTCCTGTCGCTGGGCTTCATGACTTCGATCCTCGGCAGAGACAGAAATGCGCTGGCGCTGTGGCTGGTCCCGGTCGCAATCGGCTTGACCTCGCTTTCGCAGACGGCCTTCGGGATCGACTTTGGCGTCGATCACTTGCTGTTCGGCAAGCTGGTCGCGGCCCATGACGCGGTGCATCCCGGGCGGCCGGGCGTTAATTCGGCTGCTATCTTCCTGCTTCTGGCGACGGCTGGCTACGGCGCGCGCGCGCGTCACTGGTCGAGCGAGACGAACAGCCTTTTCGTGGCGCTGACGCTCGCGTTCATTGGAGTCGCCGGCGTCCTCACGGCATTTTCAGCGCCCAATAGCGTCGCCGTCCGCTGGTTCTCGGTATCGCTGCCGTCGACCGTGGCGACGGTCGCGCTGACCTTGGCCTATATCATCCTGCACAGCAGGCTGCGATCCGTTCAAATGCTGATGCGGCGAAGCGGTGATTGGAGCACGATCCGCATCGTCCTCCCCGCGGCAGTGATATTGCCGATCGGCCCGGCGCTCTTCGAGCAATATGCCGATCGCAACACGTCGTTCGCTCCGCTGGCGATCGACTCGCTGGTGACGCTCGCCAACATCCTGATCGTCGCCTTCATCGCTTATTGGGCGGTGATCCGCGTCGCGCGCGGCCAGGCGACGATGGTCGAGCTCAGCGAGGCGCTCGAACAGACCACCGTCGCTCTCACCAATGCCGAGGGCGAGATCCTGCATTGGTCGCGCGGTTGCGAACAGCTTTACGGCTGGAGCGTGAGCGAGGCGGTCGGGCAGAACAAATACATGCTGCTGCGCTCCCAGTGTCGCGTCGGCGACGGGGTCCATGGCCGTCACGAAACGGGTCAGGATCTGATCGAGGTAAGTCGCGATGGCCGGGAGATATCGATCCTCGAGCGCGCCCAATTGGTCGAAAGCCCCGGGCGGGCGCCGGTGATCGTGCTCCACGTCGCCGACATCACGCAGAGCATCGCCGCGGTCGAGGCGCTCAAGGTCAGCGAGGAGCGGCTTGCGGTCGCGGCTTCGGCGCACGAGCTTGGGATCTTCGAATGGGACGTCCGCACTGGCCGGCTCGAATGGTCGCCGGGCACCGAGCAGCGGCTCGGCCTCGCCGCGGGCACGATCACCAATTTCGAGGAGTGGCGGGGACAGGTCGAGCCCGAGGACGTGCAGCGCATCCTCGACACCATCGCCCGCACGGTGCGCGACCGCGCCGACAAGTTCAGCTACCGCTATCGCTTCGTCCAGCCGCAGGGCGGAATCCGCGCGGTCGAAGGTTCGGCGCGCGCCTTTTACGATGCCGAGGGCAATTTGATGCGCACCGTCGGGGTGATCCTCGACGTGACCGAGCGCGAGGAGCGCGAGGCCGCGCTGCGCCGGCGCGAGGCGCAGCTGCGCTCGGTGCTCGAGACGGTGCCCGATGCGATGGTCGTGATCGACCAGAATGCGACGATCCTTCAGTTCAGCGCGGCCGCCGAGGCATTGTGGGGCTATCGCGCCGCCGATGTGCTCGGCCGATCGGCGACGATGCTGGTCCCCGCCGAGCGACGGATCTTCCACATGGCGGCGCTCAACCAGTTCCTCGAGACAGGGGACGGGATCGTCGGCGAGGTCATGAAGGGCACCGCCGAGGCCGCCAATGGACGCAAGTTCCCGATCGAGATCCGCACCGGCGTCGCGCGCAGCGACGGGCAGACGCTGCTGACCTGCTTCATCCGCAACCTTTCCGAACAGCTTGCGACCGAGGAGCGGCTGAGCGAATTGAGCGCGGAGATCGCCCATGTCTCGCGCCAGAGCGCGATGAGCGAGCTCGCCGCCGACCTCGCGCATGAGCTCAACCAGCCGCTCAGTGCTACTTCCAACTTCCTCGCTGCCGCGCGGATGCTGATCGAGCGGGGCGAAGGCACCGAACGCATCGTCGAACTGCTTCGTATGGGTTCGGAACAGACGCAGCGCGCGGGCGAAATCATCCGGCGCATGCGGGCTTTCATGGCGCGCGGCGAAGTCGAGATGCGGACCGAGTCAGTCGAACGGACGGTGCGCGATGCCGTTGATCTTGTCCTCGTCGGCACCGGTCAGTTCCATATCCGCGTCAATTACGAACTCGACCCCGAAGCCCCCTTCATGTTCGCCGATCGCATTCAAGTTCAGCAAGTCATGGTTAACCTGCTTCGCAATTCCATGGAGGCCTTGCGGACTTCGGGAACGCAGGAGCGGATCATTACCATTTCCTCACACAAGTTGAGCGAGGAGATGATCGAAATGGTGCTCAGCGATTCTGGACCCGGAATTCCCCCTCATGTGTTGGAGCATCTGTTCTCGCGCTTCACCACCACCAAAGGGAACGGAGGCGGAATGGGTATTGGTCTTTCGATCAGCAAGCGTATCATCGAAGCGCATGGCGGGACATTGAGTGCCGAGAACCGGCCCGAGGGAGGAGCAAGCTTCCGCTTCACCCTGCCCGCCGTAGAGGAGGGTGTAGAATAGAATGAGTAGAACAATCTACATCGTGGACGACGACGACGCCGTCCGCGCATCGCTTCACAGCCTTTTGTCGGTTCGTCAGGACCTGATCGTCCGCGGCTTTCGGTCGGGCGACGCTTTCCTTCAGGATGTCGGCGAACTCGATCCCGGCGTGCTGCTGCTCGACTTCCATATGCCCGGCGCGACCGGGCTCGACGTGTTGATCGCGCTCGACGACAGTCCGCGCTTCGTGCCGATCGTGCTGACTGGCCAAGGTAATGTCGGGCTCGCCGTCCAGGCGATGAAGGCCGGTGCGCTCGACTTCGTCGAGAAGCCCTACGAGGCCGAGACCCTGCTCCAGCTGATCGACAACGCCTTTTCCCGATTGGAGGAGGACAATGCCGCCGCCTCGCGCGTCAACGCGGCCGAGGCCAAGATCGCCAAGCTCAGCCCACGTGAGACCGACGTTCTCAAGGGGCTGATCGAAGGCCGGTCGAACAAGATCATCGCCTATGAACTCGACATAAGCCCACGCACGGTGGAGATCTACCGTGCCAATCTGATGGAAAAGCTCGAGGTGCGCAGCCTGTCCGAGGCACTGCGCATTGCCTTTGCGGCGGGGCTCTTCCCGAAGAACTGATGCCACCGCCCTGCCGCCGAAGTCGGTGCGCAGGGCCAGCGGCCCCATAGGGCAGCTTCACCAGGCCACTCGCTCACTCCGGAAAATTACGGATGCTTTTTTGACGGTCTAAGTCCCGGTATTTACGCGAATTTACTATAATAGACCTGACTTCATCGTGTCGGCGACTGCTGGCGCGCGCCTGATAGAAAAGGGTTTATTATGGCGGACCTCCTTGCCCGCATCAAAATTCCCACCAAGATCCTGGGCCTGCTGCTCATGCTGGGCCTCATCACGCTGAGCGTGGCCATTTACGGCTCGCGTGCGCTGGTCGGCGCCGACGGTTCGTACGAACAACTGGTCGACAAGCGGCTCCCGATCACCACCAAGCTCGCGCGCGCCAACCGCTTCGTGACACAGATGCTGTATGCGAGCTATCGCGTCATGGCCTATCCCGGGGGATCGGACGGGGCCCGCGCCGCCGCCGAGCAGGAGCGCACTGCCTTCGACAATGCAGTGAAAGTGTACGAAGAGATCAAGCAGATCGATCCTGAAATGACTGCCGAGATCGACTCGTACCGCGGCAAGACCGAAGCGATCCACAAGAGCGCGCAGGAAGCGATCGCGCACGGTATGCGCGACGAGAATGAGGCTGCCCGCGCTATCCTTGCCGAAGTCGATACCGCGCTCGAACTGCTCTCGAAGGAGCTCGTCAAGGCGAACAACGACGACGTCGCGGATGCGCAGAAGCTTTCGAATGAACTGAGCGCAGACGCGCGCACCACCGCGACGACGATGCTCGCCGTCAGCCTGGTCGCGATCGCGATCGCGATCGGCATCGGCCTGCTCGTTTCGCGGCGCGGCATCACCGCGCCGATCGCCGAGCTGCAGGGCCGGATGAAGTCTCTCGCCGAAGGCGACAGCGCCGCCGAGGTGCCTGGCATTGGGCGCGGCGACGAAATCGGCGCGATGGCCCAGGCCGTGCTGGTGTTCCGCGAGGCCGCTGTCGAGAAGGACAAGGCAGAGGCGGCTAAGAAGATCGCCGATGCCGATCAGAAGCGCGTCGTCGATACGCTCGAGGCCAATCTCGGCAAGCTCGCCCAGGGCGACCTGACCATCGAGATCAACGAGGCATTTTCCCCGACCTACGAATCGGTGAAGACCAACTTCAATGCTGCGGTGCGCGAGCTGCGCAGCCTGATCGGCACCGTGATGGAGAGCGCCGCGACGATCCGCACAGGTTCGGGCGAAATCGCCCAGGCTTCGGAAGACCTCGCCCGCCGCACCGAAGCCAATGCCGCCAGCCTCGAGGAGACGTCGGCCGCAGTGACGCAGATGGATGGCCGTCTCAAGGCGACCGCCGAAGCCGCCGGCCGCACCGTCGATCGTGCCGATGGCGCGATGTCGACCGTGTCGGGCGGCCGCTCGATCGCCGATGAGGCCGTCCAGGCAATGAGCCGCGTCGCCGACGGCGCCAAGGGCATCGACAGCGTCATCGAAGGTCTCGACAAGATCGCCTTCCAGACCCGCGTCCTGGCGATGAACGCGGCGGTCGAGGCAGGCCGCGCGGGCGAAGCGGGCCGCGGCTTCGCGGTCGTCGCCGACCTCGTCTCGGCACTGGCGATGCGCTCGGAAGAGGAAGCCGCGCGTGCACGGGACCAGCTGACTGCCACGCAGACCGACATCGTCGCGGCAGTGGAGATGGTTCAGAAGGTCGATCTCGCTTTGGCAAACATCTCGGGCGACGTCGGCGAGGTCCATACGCTGCTCGGCCAGATGGCGAGCGACAACCAGGCCCAGTCGACTGCGATCACCGAAATCTCGATCGCGATCGGCACGATGGACCAGTCGACCCAGCAGAACGCCGCGATGGTCGAGCAGACCTCGGCTGCCGCACGCAATTTGTCGGGCGAAGTCGCCGCGCTCAGCGAGCAGGCGTCGAAGTTCAACGTCGGCGGCGTGCGTCCGGCCGCGGTCCGGGCGAGCGCCCCGGCTAAAATGGAAAAGGCCTCGGGCTATGTCTCGCCGGTACGGGCGCTCCCTGTCACCGCGATGGCCGGCGGTGACGATTGGGCCTCGTTCTAAAACATTGTAAAGACTTATAGAAAAGGGCGTCGTGGCATTGCCGCGGCGCCCTTTCCTCGTCGTCGGCGGCCAAATCATGTAGAATGCTGGGTAAATCTACGTAACTAAATTCCCGGTTCCGGCGGATGTGTCCGGCTCGTGTCCTATAACAGGGTTATCGAGCCGTCTGTGCCTGCACAGCTGGCGACCGGCACTTCGGGTCGCAAACGCCGACGAGCCGGCAATAGGAGACGTACCTTGCACTGGTTCCAGTCCGTTGCACCCATTCGCCAAAAGATGACCATCGCCTTCAACTCGCTGCTCGCGGTGATGGCGCTATCCACGATCATTGCGTTGTTCGCACCGACGATGATCGCCGTGCCGATCGTCGTGGTCCTGCTCGGCGGCGCCGCCGTCCAGTGCGCACGCTATCGCAGCGCCGTGGTCGACCCCTATGTTGCCACCGTGGTCCGCATGGAAGGCCTCGCCGCGGGGGATCTCACCTCGCCGATTCAGTTCGACGACTATAAGGATTGCGTCGGCCGCATGACCAAGGCGATGCTCAGCTTCCGCGACGCCGCAATCGAACAGCAGCGCCTCGCGCAGGAGCAGGACGAAGCGGTCCAGCGGCTCGGCAGCCAGCTCGAGCGGCTGAGCAAGGGCGACCTCACCGCCGAGATCGGCGAAGGCTTCCCCACGAGCTATGCGTTGGTCCGCACCAACTATAATTCGGCGCTCGCCGCGCTGCGCGAGCTGATCGGCTCGGTGACCGAAAGCGCCTCGACGATCCATACCGGTTCGAACGAGATCGCCACGGCGTCCGAGGATCTCGCCCGCCGCACCGAAGCCAATGCCGCAAGTCTCGAGCAGACCTCGGCGGCGGTGACCCAGATGGACGGCCGACTCAAGGCGACGGCGGCGGCCGCAGGCCGCACGGTCGAGCGTGCCGACGGCACGATCGGCACAGTCTCGGCCGGCCGCGCGATCGCCGACGAGGCCGTCCAGGCAATGGGCCGCGTCGCCGACGGCGCCAAGGGCATCGACAGCGTCATCGAGGGCCTCGACAAGATCGCCTTCCAGACCCGCGTCCTGGCGATGAACGCGGCGGTCGAAGCCGGCCGCGCCGGTGAGGCGGGCCGCGGCTTTGCGGTCGTCGCCGACCTCGTTTCCGCACTCGCGATGCGCTCGGAAGAAGAAGCCGCCCGTGCCCGCGACCAGCTGACTGCCACCCAGACCGACATTGTCGCGGCGGTGGAGATGGTCAACAAGGTCGATGGCGCGCTGGCCGACATCTCGGGCGACGTCGGCGAGGTCCATGCGCTGCTCGGCCAGATGGCGAGCGACAACCAAGCCCAGTCGACCGCGATCACCGAGATCTCGATCGCCATCGGCACGATGGACCAGTCGACCCAGCAGAACGCCGCGATGGTCGAGCAGACCTCGGCCGCGGCGCGCAATTTGTCGGGCGAAGTCGCCGCGCTCAGCGAGCAGGCGTCGCGGTTCAATATCGGCGGCGCGGGCGCATCCCTGCGGGCGACGCACACGCCGCGGCGGGCACCGGCTGCACCCGCGCCTGCACCCAAGCCCAAGGCGTATGTATCGCCGGTAAAGGCGCTTCCGGCCGCGACGGTCGACGCCGGCTCCGATTGGGCTTCGTTCTAAGCGCGACTTCGCGCGGTAAAAGGGGCGTCGCGGCATTGCCGCGGCGTCCCTTTTGCGTGGTCGGGCATACTTGGTACGGTAGTGATTTCCGCAGTCTCGAAGTCCCGTCGTTCGGTCCGTGCTCCTGCGAAAGCAGGAGCCAGTTTACTTCGGTATATCGCTCCCCTGGGCTCCTGCTTTCGCAGGAGCCCGACAGGTACGAGCGCACCTACGTCGCGAGCGGACGGTTCGCCGCCACGATCAAAGCTGGTTCAGGAACGACGGCCGGTCCGCGCTCTTGGCGCTGATCTCAGTGAGACGGCCGGGTCCCACCCCGCCCCCTCAGCGGAAAGGGAGAGGCTTCAGAGGGATGTCCGGCAGAAACCGGGCCAGGGAACCCCAAAAAAAATGGGCGCCGCGGTTTCCCGCGGCGCCCTTTGTGATCCGGAGAGTTGCGCTCAGGCGGCGAGGCGCTGGCCGCGCAGGCCTTCCATGATCGTGCGGTTGAGCGAGATCAGCTCGCCGATCGGCTCGCGCCCGGCGACCACGTCGCTGGTGAAGCGCTCGACCCACAGGCCCAGCGAGATGATCTGCGCGCGCAGCTCGTTGGGCAGGCCGTTGCCGGTCGCGCCGCAATCGGTGGCGAAGGCGGACCACATCTCGCGGTTGCGGTGCAGCGGTGCCATCAGCATCGCGCCCTTCAAACCGGCGGTCTCGGCGTCCATCATCTCGCCGGTGATCTGGCTCATCAACCGGAATTCGGCGGCACGCGGCGTTTCTGCCCGGCTCCGGGCATTCTGGTAGGCAGTGAGAGTCATGCGGGCTCCTTTGCAGTCCCCTCATTCTAGGAAGATTTTGCCGAGCTGGTCTTCGCGCTTCCTATAAGAATCATGCGTCCACCGATGCGGGGCGCATTTTTCCAGGGAAACTGCATTGGCCGACTTCATTCTTCCGCATGCCCTGCCGAGCGCCCTCGATGGGCGCGACGGCATCAAGATGCTCTCGCTCGATTGCTTCGACACGTTGCTGTGGCGCGACACGCATGCGCCCAAGGACCTGTTCGGTGCGCTGTCCGAAACCACGGTGACCCAGCGCCAATGGGCCGAGGAGCGCGCCCGGATGGGCGCCGATCTGCGCGAGCAACGCGGCGAAGTCACCATCGACGAAATTTACGGTGAGCTGCTGCCCAATGGCAGCGCCGACACGCGCGCACTCGGCATCCAGAACGAGCTCGATGCCGAAGCCGCGCATTGCTTCGCGTTCCGCCCGACCGTCGCGTTGATGCGCGCCGCCAAAGCCCGCGATCTTCAGATCATCATCGTCAGCGACACCTATCTCAACCCCGAACAGCTGCGCGGCCTGATCGCCGCCGCTGCTGGCAAGGACGTCGCCGACATGATCGACCGCGTCTTCTGCTCGGCCACCTACGGAAAGGCAAAGGCCCAGGGGCTGTACGAGCATGTGCTCAAGGCCCTGCCGGTCAAGCCGGAGCAGATCCTTCACATCGGCGACAATAAGAATGCGGACGTCGGCGGCGTTGCCCCGTTCGGCGTGCATACGCTGCACCTCAAGCAGTTCGCCGAGAGCACTGAGCAGCGCCTGCGCCTCGAAGCCGCGGTCGGCACGATGCTGCATCCGATGGCGCCCGAGATCGCCCTCTCCTATCAGCCGCATCGCGCCGCGCTCGCGGCGGACGAGCCGGTCATCACCGATCCCATCGAGGCGTTCGGTTTCGCGACGCTCGGGCCCGTGCTGCACGGCTTCGACCGCTGGCTGGCCGACGAGGCCACGGAACTCGCCGCCCGCAACGGCGGCAAGGTCCATCACGTGTTCCTCATGCGGGACGGCCACCTGCCGCAGCTGATGTACCAAGCGAGCAGCGGCCAGGCCGGCCATGCGCTGGAGATCAGCCGCTTCACCTCCGCAGCCGCGTCGTTCAGCGATGCGCAGGCGGTGCGGCGCTATGTCGAGGGCGAGGCTGAGACCGACCCGGCGGTGGTCGCGAAGCAGCTGCTTCTGCCGGCCCATGAAATCAAGTCGATCATCGCCAAGCTGCCTCGCACCGACTTGGCGACCCGCCAGGCCGCGTTCGCGCGCATGATCGCTACGCCGGCGCGTACCCGGCAGATCGTCAAGGCGTCGACGGCATTTGCCGAGCGGCTGGTGGCGCACGTCCGCCGCGTCGTCGATCCCGCTCCGGGCGACACGCTTATGCTCGTTGACCTCGGCTATAACGGCTCGGTCCAGAACGCCGTCGAAGCGCTGCTCGTGCGCAGTCTCGGCGTGCACGTCGCCGGCCGCTATCTGCTCCTTCGCGAGCAGTTCCGCGGCGGGTTCGACAAGAAGGGCTTTATCGGCCACGACCATTACGACGCCTACACGCTCGAAGCGCTCTGCACTAACGTGTCGGTGCTCGAGCAGCTCTGCACCGCGGCGCAGGGTTCGGTGGTCGACTATGCCGTCGACGGCACGTCGATCCGAAAGGGCAACAGCATCAAATCGCGCCAGTCGGCGATCCGCGAGCGGATCCAG
Organism: Sphingomonas sp. FW306-1B-B10E; assembly: GCF_058782005.1. Taxonomy (NCBI): domain Bacteria; kingdom Pseudomonadati; phylum Pseudomonadota; class Alphaproteobacteria; order Sphingomonadales; family Sphingomonadaceae; genus Sphingomonas; species Sphingomonas sp. FW306-1B-B10E. The sequence goes on along the minus strand of NZ_JBYSXG010000005.1, from coordinate 10,880 downwards.
GCCGGCGCGATCCGGTTCGGCCGGACGCAGGCGGATGTCGTCATCCGCAGCGCGTCGGCGAATGACGCGGCAATGTGGCGCCGCGGCGCCGCTGCGGTGCTCGGCCGGCTGATGTACATGCCGGTGGCGGAGGAGCTCGCGGTGCTCAGCCAGTTCGAGCATGACGTGAACCTCGGCGTGGACAACACGGTTGCGCTGTTCGACAGCGAGATCGCCCGCAAGGGCCTGCGCCAGCGCGGCCTGTTCTACATGAACGGGGCCAATCGCATGTATCTGCCCGCCGAGCTGCAGGGCGAAGGCCTAGCGCTCAAGCTCAGCCTGCTTGCGCATAAGCGCTTCGGGCTGGGGCTCAAATATGCCGACTTCATCGACCAGACCATCTCGCTGCCGCTGATCGTGGCGGACGGGCGCGAGGTCTCGACCGGCAACGTCACCGCGACTCCCACGCACGACGGCTATTACATGGCGCCGATCCCGGTGGGCGATTGCCGATACTCGGTCGGCGTCCAGTTCGGCCAGCTGTTCGACTACGTCCAGGTCGACAGCGTGAGCTTTATGCCGGTGGACAGCTTCCTGACCGACAAGATGCTCGGCGAGATCGAGGAGACGGAGGCGCTGCCTTCGCTCGAAGGGATGGAGCAGGCCGCACCGCATCTGTTCAAGTGCGCGGACGAGTTCGCGTTCATGATGGTGCCGCCGCCGCCGCGTCGCGACGATCGCCAGATGGTGCTCGCCGTGGTGTTCCGTCCGATCGCCAGGCGCGAGGCCGCACTCCAACCCGCCACCCCCGAAATGCGCGATCAGCAGGCGGCCTGAACAAATCGGACCGCGGCAACGCGACCGGCCAAATCCTTCCTATAATTCTGGAAATACCAGAGAAAGAAAAGTGGCAGTGCCATGCTGAACGGCGTCGGTTTCATCATCATCCTCGGCTGCGTCTTCGGTAGCTTCATCATCTCGGGCGGCAAGTTCGAGATCATCATGCATGCCTTGCCGCATGAAATGGTGGCTATCGTCGGTGCGGCGGTCGGCGCGTTCCTCGTCTCCAATTCGATGGCGACGACGAAGAAGGCCGGCGGCGGCATCATGCGCGCCTTCAAGGGCGGCAAGTGGAAGGCGCAGGATTACAAGGATCTGCTGACGCTGATGTTCGGCGTGCTGTCGACCTTCAAGAAGGGCGGCGCCACCGCGCTCGAACCGCATCTCGACACGCCGGCGGAAAGCTCGCTCTTCTCGCCTTATCCGCGCCTGCTCAAGGACCATCACCTGATCGAGTTCATCTGCGACTATCTGCGGATGATGACGGTCAGCTTCGAGGATCCGCACCAGATCGAAGCGGCCATGGACGCCGACATCGAGAAGCATCACCATGAGGAAGCCGGTCCGCAGCACGCGCTGCAGATCATGGCCGACGGTCTGCCCGCCATCGGCATCGTCGCCGCGGTGCTCGGCGTCATCAAGACGATGGGCTCGATCGACCAGCCGACCGAGATCCTCGGCGCGATGATCGGCGGCGCGCTCGTCGGCACCTTCCTCGGCGTGCTCCTTTCCTATTGCGTGGTGGGTCCGCTCGCCGCGAAGCTGATGGAGACGATCGAGGCGGACTCGAAGCCCTTCTTCATCGCGAAGACCGCGATCGTCGCTTACGCCCAGAACCAGCCGGTTCAGGTCGCGATCGAGATCGCGCGCCGCATGACGCCGTCGGCCTATGCGCCGACCTTCCAGCAACTCGAAACTGCACTCGACGAGGCGAAAAATGGACTCAACCCTGCAACTGCCTGAGGCGGATGACCGCGCGCTGCGCCTGCCGGCGCACGGCACCACCGTCACCGCGGAAGACCTGCGCGTCCGCTTCGTCCTCGCCGCCGATCTCGACGACACGATCGAAGTCGATGCGTCCGAGGTCGAGAGCGTCGGCCAGGCCGTGCTCCAGCTCCTCGTCGCCGCGCGCAACGAGGCGGTGGCCAACGGTCAGGGCTTCCGCATCGCCAATCCCAGCCAAGCCTTTGTCAATCGCGTCACCAGCTGCCGTCTGGCGGCCGCGATCGGCCTCGATACCGGAGACGTCCAGTGAGCAAGTTGATCCTTACCGTCGATGACTCGGCGAGCATGCGCATGCTGCTCAAGACGTCGCTTACCGCGCAGGGCTACAAGATCGAGAGCGCCAATGACGGCGAGCACGGTCTCGAGCGCATGCACGAAGTGCAGCCCGACCTGCTGATCACCGACATCAACATGCCCAAGATGGACGGCTTCGAGCTGATCGAGGCTGTCCGCGGCCTGCCGCAGTTCAAGGGCACCCCGATCCTCGTCCTCTCGACCGAATTCTCGGACGAGAAGAAGCAGCGCGCCCGCTCGGCCGGCGCCACCGGCTGGATCACCAAGCCCTTCGAGGCCACCAAGCTGGGGGCGGCGATCCGCCGCGTGTGCCCGTGAGCGACGAACTCGACGAAATCCAGGCAATCTTCTTCGAAGAATGCACTGAGGGTCTCACCACCGCCGAGCAGGGCCTGTCGGCCATGCAGGCCGGCGACGTCTCCGCCGAGACGATCGCCGGGGTGTTCCGCGCGGTCCATTCGATCAAGGGCGGCGCCGGCGCGTTCGGCCATGCCGATCTGACTGCGTTCGCGCACAAGTTCGAGAACGTGCTCGACGAAGTGCGCGCCGGCAAGATTGCCCCGACGCCGGGCGTCGTGAAGGTGATGCTGAGCTCGTTCGACATCCTGTCGGACCATGTCGAGGCGGCCAAGGGCTTCTCGCCGCGTCCCAACGACGCCGCCGCGCTCGCCGCGCTGGAGAAGGTGCTCGCCGACAAGGGCGTGTTCGAGGACGGCGCCGCACCTGCCCCGGCTGCCGCTGCCGCTGCCCCGGCTCCTGCTCCTGCTCCCGTAGCGGCCGCGCCGGCCGAGGACGAGTTCGGCTTCACTCCGGTGACCTTCTCGCTCGACGATTTCGACACGCCTGGCGCACCCGCGGCGAGCAGCGCGAGCTGGACGATCCGCTTCAAGCCGTCGCGTGCCGCGCTCTCCAACGCGGCCGAGCCGATGCTCCTCATCCGCGAGCTCGAAACGCTCGGTGCGACGATCGAATCGGTCGACGTGTCGGACGTGCCGCCGCTGCGCGAGCTCGATCCCGAGGACGCCTATTTCACCTGGACGCTCAGCATGCCGGGCGAAGTGCCGAAGAGCGACATCGACGACTGCTTCGACTTCGTCGCGCCGGACTCGCTGATCGAAGTGACCCGCAACGAAGTCGAGGCCCCTGCCCCGGCGTTCATCCCGGTTCCCGTGATCGAAGCCGCGCCCGCGGCCGAGGCGGCGTCCGAGGACCTGATCCCGTTCGTGCCGGTGACGGCCACGATCGAGGACCTCACCGCGCAGGTTCAGCAGGTGGTGGCGGATCTCGCCGCAACCCCGATGACGCCGGCACCCGCACCGGTGGTCACCGAGAGCGCGGCGCCCAAGCCCGCGAGCGAAGCCTCGCAGACGATCCGCGTCGACTTGTCGAAGCTCGATCTGCTGCTCAACCTCGTCGGCGAGCTGGTGATCCGCAACTCGATCCTCGCCGACCGGCTGTCGCCCGCCGACCGCCAGCGCGTCGAGCTGCCGGAACTGGCGCGCCTCACGCGCCAGATCCAGGACAACGTCATGTCGCTGCGCGCGCAGCCGATCAAGCAGGCCTTCAGCCGCGTGCCGCGCATGCTGCGCGACCTCTCGGCCGAGACCGGCAAGACGATCGAGCTCGAGACCGTCGGTGAGACGACCGAAGTCGACAAGGGCGTCATCGAGAAGATCGGCGATCCGCTGACCCACATGATCCGCAACGCCGCGGATCATGGCCTCGAAAGCACTGAAGAGCGCATCGCCGCGGGCAAGTCGCCCGCGGGCACGATCAAACTCTCGGCCGAGCAGAAGGGCGCACGGATCTTCGTCCGCGTCCAGGACAATGGCCGCGGCATCAACCGCGAGCGCGTCAAGGCCAAGGCCATCGAGAAGGGCATCATCTCGCCCGACGCGGTGCTGTCGAACGAAGAGATCGATCAGCTCATCTGCGCCCCGGGCTTCTCGACTGCCGAGACGATCTCGAACATTTCGGGTCGCGGCGTCGGCATGGACGTGGTCCGCTCGAACGTCGAGGCGCTCGGTGGGCGGGTCGAGATCCACTCGGTTCCCGGCGAAGGCACGACCTTCACGATGATCCTGCCGCTGACGCTCGCGATCCTCGACGGCATGATCGTCCGGCTCGCCAGCCAGCGCTTCGTCCTCCCGCTCGCGCACGTGCTCGAGACCGTCCAGCCCGAGCCGGGCCAGGTCAAGCGCACGTCGCCCGATACCGAAGTGATCGACATGCGCGGCGAATATGTGCCGGTGAAGCGCACGACCGAGATCTTCGGCCTCAACGACGATCGCAAGGTCGAGGACTCGCTGGTCGTGATCGTCGAGAGCGAGCACGGCAAGGTCGGCCTCGTCGTCGATACGATCGATGATCGCCGCGAAGTCGTGATCAAGAGCCTCGACCAGAACCTCCACCCGATCCGCGGCCTGGGCGGCGCCACCATCCTCGGTGACGGCTCGATCGCGCTCATCCTCGACATCGAGGCGCTCGTCGCCTCGGCCAACCGCTACACCGCCAAAGGAATGGCCGCATGACCAGCAAGACTGAAACCGCGAGCGACTGCAAGATCGTCACCTTCACGCTCGGCAAGCAGACCTTCGGGATCGACATGGGTGCGCTCATCGAGATCCGCGAATGGGACGAGCCCACCCCGCTGCCCAACGTCCCGACCTTCATCAAGGGCGTGAGCAACCTGCGCGGCAACGTCATCCCCGTCGTCGGCCTCGCCGAGCGGCTGGGCTGGGAACCGAGCGTGCTGCATGCGCGCTCGTGCATCCTGGTCGTCAGCATCGCGGGGAAGCAGGCAGGGTTCCTGGTCGACGAAGTCAACGACATCGTCGGGATCAGCCGCAGCGACATCCAGCCGGCCCCCGAGGTCGAGACGATCGAATCGAGCGTGATCGACGGCCTGGTGCGCATCAGCACGCGGGCCAAGGACGGCACCCGCGACGAGAACGGCACGATGGTGCTGCTGCTCGATCTCGAGGCGCTGAGCCTGACCAAGCATCTGGATCTCGCAGCGTGAGCCCCGCCGGGGGCGCCGCGGCGCTCGCCGGCGGCAACGCGATGACTGCAGCGAATGCGGAGCTCATGCCCCGCGACTTCGCCGCGATCGCCGCGATCATGCACAGCGACGCCCGGATCGAGCTGAGCGAAGCCAAGACCACGCTGGTCCAGTCCCGCCTCGCGCGGCGGTTGCGCGAGCATGGCCTCAGCCGGTTCTCGGAATATGTCGCGATGGTCCAGTCGGACGCGCAGGAACGGCATGCGATGGTGGTGGCGCTGACCACCAACCACACGCATTTCTTCCGCGAGCCGCACCATTTCGATCATTTCCGTCAGCACGTCCTGCCGGCGCTCAAGCGCAAGCAGGGCCCGGTGCGGATCTGGTCGGCGGGATGCTCGTCGGGCGAGGAGGTCTACACGATCGCGATGTGCCTGCTCGGGCCGGACCGCACGTCCGCGCAGTGGCTGCGCTCCGCCGATGTCCGCCTGCTCGCGACCGACATCGCGCCGCACGTCGTGGAGTCGGTTGCGCGCGGCTTCTATGCCGACAACGTCGCGTCTGGCGTACCCGAGCCGTATCGCAGCGCGTGGATGCGCCCGGCGCCGGGTGGCTTCACCGTCGCCGACGAGGCTCGCCAATTGGTCACCGCGCGGGTTTTGAACCTGTTCGAGAAGTGGCCGCTAAAGGCGCAGTATGACGTGATCTTCTGCCGCAACGTGATGATCTATTTCGGCGACCCCGCCAAGGAGGAGCTGGAAGAGCGCTTCGTCAACCAGCTCGCGCCCGGCGGTCACCTTTACATCGGCCATTCCGAGCGACTGATCGGGCCGGCTGCCAGCCGGATGAAGTCGTGCGGCCATACCATTTACGCCAAGCCGGAGACCCGGGGATGAGACCGGTACGTACCCTTATCGTCGACGACAGTGCCTCGATGCGCGCGACGCTGAAGCGCATGCTTTCGGCCGACCCCGAGATCGAAGTCGTCGGCATGGCGCCCGAGCCTTTCGCGGCGCGCGACATGATCAAGCAGCTCAACCCCGACGTGCTGACGCTCGACGTCGAGATGCCGGGGATGGACGGGCTGTCCTTCCTCGAGCGGATCATGCGCCTTCGGCCGATGCCGGTGGTGATGTGCTCGACGCTCACCGCGCGCGGCGCCGAAGTAACGATCGAGGCGCTGCGCCTCGGCGCGGTGGACTATGTCACCAAGCCGAGCGGCACGCCCGAGGATATCGAACGCGACGCCACGCTGCTCTGCGAAAAGGTCAAGACCGCCGCGCGCTCCGCCGTCCGCGCCGGACCGACCCGCCTGGCCCCGCAGCCGAGCGTCGCCGGCGGCGGCGCCACCGGCAAGCTGATCGCGATCGGTTCGTCGACCGGCGGCGTCGAGGCCCTGTTCTCGCTGCTGCCCGCTCTGCCCGCCGATTGTCCGCCGGTGCTCATCGTTCAGCACATGCCGGCGAGCTTCACCCGCAGCTTCGCACAGCGCCTCGACGCAGAATGTCGCGTCCGCGTGGTGGAAGCTACGGAAGGTGCGACGGTCCAGCCGGGAACCGTCTATATTGCACCTGGGGGCGAGACGCACATGGAGCTCTCCGGCGGGGTCGCCGGACGCATCAGACTGCGTCCCGGTGACCTGGTCACCGGACATCGGCCTTCGGTCGATGTGCTGTTTCGCTCGGTGGCGCCGCTCGGCGCCGCTGCAGTGGGGGCGATCCTGACCGGAATGGGTCAGGACGGCGCCCAAGGTTTGCTGGCGATGCGTCGGGCCGGTGCCCGCACGCTCAGCCAGAGCCGCGACACCTGCGTCGTGTGGGGCATGCCCCGCGCGGCGGTCGAGGTCGGCGCGGTCGAGAAGGAAGTTGGTCTGTCTGCCATGCCTGAGGCGATCCTCAAGGCATGCCGTGAGAAAGTTGGGAGCGTCTGATGCCTGCTGCTGCAGCAATCAAGGTTATGGTCGTGGACGACCAGACCAGTATGCGTGCGATGATCCGTCGCGCGCTGCAGGATCTGGGCTTCAAGGATGTCCGCGACAAGGCCGGCGCCCAGGAGGCTCTGGCCGCGATCAAGACCGATCGCGTTCATCTGGTGATCTCGGACTTCAACATGCCCGAGATGGACGGCCTTCAGTTCCTGGAAGCCGTGCGCACCGATCCCGTGATCGGCAAGACCGTGTTCATCATGCTCACGGGCTCGGCCGACAAGGAGATCGTCCAGAAGGCCGCGGCCCTCGGGGTGAACAACTATGTCGTGAAGCCTTTCGCGCCCGCGGCGCTGAAGGAAAAGATCGAGCGCGTCTTCGGCGAATTGACCTAGGATGCGCCGGGTCTCGATCGTCCAGGGCGAGAACGCGATCATGGCGGATCCGGACGTCGTCATCTCGACGCTGCTCGGCAGCTGCGTGGCCGCGTGCCTCTATGATCCGGTCGCCAAGGTGGGTGGGATGAACCACTTCCTCCTCGGCGAACCGAGCGCGGACCACCGCGTCTCGGCCGGTGACATGCAGCGCTACGGCGTGCACGCCATGGAGTTGCTGATCAACGGAATGATGGCGAAGGGCGCGATGCGCCACCGGCTGCGGGCCCATATCTATGGCGGCGGCAACATCGTTTCGGGCCTTGGCGGCATCGGGACCGCGAACGCGGCGTTCGCCCAGCGTTTCATGGCGGACGAAGGCATCGAGATCGCGCACAGCGATGTCGGCGGCACTTCGGCCCGCAAGGTCGAGTTCCTGCCGCACGAAGGCAAGAGCCGCTGCACCAAGGTATCCGATCGCGTCCCCGATCGTCCGCCCGTCCCCGTTGCCCTGCCGCCCGTCGGCGGAGACCTGGAGCTTTTCTGATGTCGTGCCTGCCCGTTTCTTCAGAGCCCGTGTCGGCCGAGCCGCTGCCCGGCTTCGACCCCTATTCGGGCGCGCTGCACAGCGTGATGGCGGGCGAGCTGCGCGAGATCCGCGACACGCTCGAGCGGCTGGCCGAAGTGCTCGTCGCCGACGAGGCGTTCGCACATGCGCATATCGAGCAGCTCCAGTCGTTCGATTATCTCATCCAGCATAGCGACGAGTGCGCCAACCTGCTCGAGCGGATCGCCGGCGGCGAGGATTCGCTGAGCGCGATCAGCCATGTCCGCCTCGCCGAGGTTCAGGAACGCCTGCGCGACGCGCTTGCGGGCAAGTGGATCGGTTTTACCGATGACGAATGAACGCCCGATCGTCATCAAGAAGGTCAAGAAGGTCGTCGGCGGACATCACGGCGGCGCCTGGAAGGTCGCCTATGCCGACTTCGTGACCGCGATGATGGCGTTCTTCATGCTGCTCTGGCTGATCTCCAACCCGGACAAGGAGCGGCTGAAGGGCCTCGCCCAATATTTCACGCCGACGCTCGGCGAGACCGCGCCGCAGACGCCGCTCCAGGGCAATGCCGCAGGTGCGGGCGGCCGTTCGCGCAAGAATGCGATGGACAATACCAGCGCCAACGGCACGCCGACCAGCGAAGCCGCGGTCGCGGGTGCGGCACGCGGCGGCACCGCCAGCGTGCCCGATGCCTCGATGCGCGTGCTCGCTTCGGAGCTGCAGATCGCGCTCGATCCGTCGCCGCAGGATTCGGGGCAGAAGAAGAATGTCCAGATCGATCCGAACCGCGACGGGATGCGGATCACGCTGATGGACACCGATCAGCAGTCGATGTTCCGTGCCAACACCGCGGAGCTCAATCCCTATGCCCGTGCGATGCTGGCGAAGATCGCCTCGAAGCTCGGTACCTCGGGCGCGCAGATCGCGATCGAGGGCCATACCGACGGCGCCGGAGGCATTCAGAGCGATGCCAATTGGCGCCTCTCGGGCGAGCGTGCGCTCGCCGCGCGCCAGGCGCTGATCGGATCGGGCATGACTCCCGATCGCTTCTCGGAAATCGTGGCGATGGGCGCGACCAAACCAGTCTATCCCGACCAGCCCGATCGCCCCGAGAACCGTCGGATCACCGTCGTCCTCAAGGCCGAAGCCTCGTCGCTGCCCAGCGACTCGAGCTTCAAGTTCTGAGGCAAAGACGATGAAGAAGATCCTGTTCCTGCTTACCATTCTCCTCGCCGGCCTCGGCCTGGGCGGCGGCGCGGCCTATGCGACGGTGATGCTGCTCGGCCCCAAGCCGGCTAGCGGCGCCGCGCAGGACGAAGCTGATCCAAGCTTCGTCGACGCAGGCAAGGTGCTCGCGCCCTTGGTCTTCGCCGATGGCCGCCTGTCGGGCTATGTCGAGTTCCAGGTCCAGCTCGAAGTGCCGGCCGACAAGGCCGAGTTCGTCAAGGCGCGGATGCCGCTGCTGCTCCACGCGATCAACATGCGCACCTATCGCACGCCGATGGCGGCCGGACCCGACGGCCTGATTCCCGACCTCGATACGTTCCGCAAGGTCGTCCTGCAGGCCGGACCCGAGGCGTTCGGCGCCGGCGTGCTGCGGAAAGTCGCGGTCACCCAGGCGAACCCGGCATGACCCGGAACGGAACTTTACGGACGTCACAGCCCTTCTCTCATCGTGCGATGATCGTGCGGCGAGGGGATCGCATCGACCAGGAGGGACAGCCATGCACCTGACCCAGATCCAGACCGCCGACGCCGACGTCACCGTCGATCGTGCCCCGCGCACCGTCACGACGCTGCTGGTCGGCAAGCTGACGAGCCGCGGCTCGGCCGAGCATCTCTGCCGGATCCGCAACATCTCGATGACGGGCATGATGCTCGAGACGCACCACACTCTCGGCTATGGCAGCTGGGTGTCGGTCGAGCTGCGCAACGGCGACCGGCTACAGGGCAGCGTCGCGTGGAGCAGCGAAGGCCGCGCCGGCGTCGAGTTCGCCCAGGCGATCGACGTCGATCACATCCTCGCCCAGGCCAAGGCCAGCCTCGAACGCTTTTGCGGCCCCGCCCCGCGCGCGCCGCGCTTCGACGTCGAATGCGATGCGCGGATCAGCTGCTTCGGCCGCTATATCGACGTGAAGCTCGAGAATATTTCGCAGAGCGGCGCCCGCATCTGCCTGCCCAAGCCCCCGCGCGAGGACACCGAGATCATCCTCACCGTCCCCGGCCTCCCCTCGCGCCGCTGCACGACGCGCTGGACGACCGAGGACAAGGCCGGACTGATCTTCCTCGAGCCGATCGCCTACAACGATCTCGGCCCCTGGCTCGAACACTGCACACTGGATAGCTGAGCGGGCGGGCGCAGCCCGACGAAGATGAATTCGATCCGTTGCGGATCAAAAGCCCTCTCCCGCTTGCGGGAGAGGGTTGGGTGAGGGTGTGTGCTGCGATACCCAGCACATGTGCCGCGAATTCGTCCCACCAATCCGCATGCGAGACGGCTCAGGCGTGAGGCGACCGATGTGGAGCGCAGCCTCTGGTCGGCGGTACGCAATCGACAGTTGGCGGGCTACAAGTTCCGTTTCCAGGCAAGCATCGGCCCTTACGTCGTCGATTTCCTTTGCGCGGAGAAACGGCTGATCGTCGAACTGGACGGCGGACAACATGGTCCGGAGATCGACCGGCGACGTTCTGCCTTCCTCGAAGAGCGAGGCTATGTTTTGCGGCGCTTCTGGAACAACGAAGTTAGCGAGAACCTCGAAGGCGTGCTGCGGGCCATCAGCGACCAATTGGCGGCTCTGCCTCGGGCACATGACTCACCCTCACCCAACCCTCTCCCGCAAGCGGGAGAGGGCTAAGAAAAGAAAAAGGCCCCGGCTTTCGCCGAGGCCCCTCCCCGTTCCCCATTCC
>NZ_JBYSXG010000059.1:0-25821 GCF_058782005.1 Sphingomonas sp. FW306-1B-B10E | reverse complement strand
GGACGGAACCGCCCCGTCGCACCCTCCCCTAGCCCCTCCCGCAAGCGGGAGGGGAATCTGGTCAGCCCAGCTTCGCCATCGCGGTCGCGGTGTCGACCATGCGGTTCGAGAAGCCCCATTCATTGTCGTACCAGCTGACGACGCGGACGAGCTTGCCGTCGATCACCGCGGTCTCGAGGCTGTCGACGGTCGACGAGGCGGGCGTGTGGACGATGTCGATCGAGACCAAAGGCTCGTCCGAATAGACGAGGATGCCCTTGAGCGGGCCCTCTTCCGACGCCTTCTTGAGGATCGCATTGACTTCGTCGCGGGTGACGTCGCGCTTGGGGGTGAAGGTCAGGTCGACGAGGCTGCCATCCGGAACCGGAACGCGGATCGCTGAGCCGTCGAGCTTGCCCTTCAACTCGGGAAGCACCTCGCCGACCGCGCGCGCAGCGCCGGTGGTGGTCGGGATGATGTTCATCGCGGCGGCGCGGGCGCGGCGCAGGTCGCTGTGGATCTGGTCGAGGATCTTCTGGTCGTTGGTATAGGCGTGGACCGTGGTCATCAGCCCGCGCTCGATGCCGATTTCGTCGTTGAGCACCTTGGCGACCGGGGCGAGGCAGTTGGTCGTGCACGACGCGTTCGAGACGATCGTGTGGCCGGCCTCGAGCTTGTCGTGGTTGACGCCGAACACGACGGTCAAGTCGACATTCTTGCCCGGTGCCGAGATCAGCACCTTCTTGGCGCCCGCATCGATATGCTTCTGTGCCGAGGCGCGGTCGGTGAAGAAACCGGTGCATTCGAGGACGAGGTCGACCTGGTTCGCGGCGTGCGGCAGGTTGGCCGGGTCCTTCTCCTTGGTCACGTGGATGCGCTTGCCGTCGATGACGAGGTCGTCGCCTTCGGCAGTCACGGTGCCCGGATACTTCCCGTGGACGCTGTCGCGCGAGAACAGCCAGGCGTTCGACTTGGCGTCGGCGAGGTCGTTGATCGTCACGAGCTCGAGCCCGCTGTCGGGACGCTCCAGGATCGCGCGCGCGACCAGCCGTCCGATGCGCCCAAAACCGTTGATCGCAACCTTCGTCATGCCTGTTCTCCGTTCAGTTTGGCGACGATCCGCGGGACGATGCTGCCCGCGGTGAGTCCGTAATGTTCGTACAAGCCCAGATAGGGACCCGAGGCGCCGAATACATCGACGCCGAAACGAAGTCCGTCGCTGCCGGTATAGCGCTCCCACCCAAAGGTCGCGCCGGCCTCGATCGATACCTTGAGCGCATCCTGCGGCAGCACGTCACGCTTGTACTGGGCGTCCTGCAGCTCGAAATGTTCGAAGCTCGGCATCGACACGACGTCGGCGCCGATCCCCTGCGCCTCGAGCGCCTCGCGCACCGCGACGGCGACTTCGACCTCGGAGCCGGTGGCGATCAGCACCACTTTCCGAGGCGCCTCGGCTTCGAACAGCGCATAGCCGCCGCGCGCGCAGCGATTCTCGGCAGCCTCGGTCCGGAGCTGGGGCAGGTTCTGGCGGCTCAATGCGAGCAGCGCCGGGCCGTCGGTGCGCGACAAGGCGAGCTCCCAGCACTCCGCGGTCTCGACCGTGTCGCACGGGCGATAGACGTGGAGGTTGGGGATCATCCGCAGGCTCATCAGATGCTCGATCGGCTGGTGCGTCGGGCCGTCCTCGCCGAGCCCGATCGAATCATGCGTCATCACATAGACGACGCGCGCCCGCTGCAGCGCCGACAGCCGGATCGCGCCGCGGGCATAGTCCGAGAAGACCAGGAAGGTGCCGCCATAGGGGATCACCCCGCCATGCAGCGCCATGCCGTTCATCGCCGCAGCCATGCCGAACTCGCGGATGCCGTAATAGACGTAGCGGCCCTCATAGGTGCCGGCGGTGAGCGCGACGAGCTGCTTGGTCAGCGTATTGTTCGAGCCGGTGAGATCGGCCGAGCCGCCGATCGTCTCGGGGAGCAGCGTGTTGATCTCCTCGAGCGCCATCTCGGAGGCCTTGCGCGTCGCGACCTTTTGCGGGTTGGCGAGCAATTGCTCGACATAGGGCTTGAGCAGGTCGACTGGGACTTCGCCGCGGCGGTTCCAGCCGATCTTGTCGGGGTGCGCATCGAGCCGCGCCTGCCACTCGGCATGCGGCTTGGCGCCGCGCTTGCCGGCGGCCAGCCAGGCCTCGCGGATGTCGCCGGGAATCTCGAACGGCGGGTGGTGCCAGCCGAGCGTCTCGCGCGCGGCGGCGACTTCGTCCTTGCCGAGCGCGGCGCCGTGGACCTTCGAGGTGCCCTGCTTGTTCGGCGCGCCCTTGCCGATGATCGTGCGGCAGCGGATCAGCGCCGGGCGGTCCTCGTCGAGCGCTTCCTCGATCGCCGCGACGATGCTGTCCTCGTCATGCCCGTCGCATTCGGTAACGTACCAGCCGGTCGCTTCGTAGCGCGCGACGATATCCTCGCTCGACGACAAGGACACCGAGCCGTCGATGGTGATCTTGTTGTCGTCCCACAGCACGATCATCCGATCGAGCTTGAGATGCCCGGCAAGCCCGATCGCCTCGTGGTTGATGCCTTCCATCAGGCAGCCGTCGCCGGCGATCACCCAGGTGCGGTGGTCGACCAGCTCGTTGCCGAACACGCCGTTAAGATGCCGCTCGGCGATCGCCATGCCGACCGCCATCGCCAGCCCCTGTCCGAGCGGCCCGGTGGTCGCCTCGACGCCTTCGAGCTCGAAATTCTCGGGGTGGCCCGCGCAGGGGCTGCCGACCTGGCGGAACCGCTTGATGTCGTCGAGTGTCGGGCGGGCATAGCCGGTCAGATGGAGCAGCGAATACAGCAGCATCGAGCCGTGGCCGGCGGAGAGCACGAAGCGGTCGCGGTCGGGCCATTTGGGATCGGCGGGATCGAACTTCAGATAGCGTTGGAACAGCACGGTCGCGACGTCGGCCATGCCCATCGGCATGCCGGGATGGCCCGAATTGGCGGCCTCGACCGCGTCCATCGAGAGGGCGCGGATCGCGTTGGCGCAATCGCTGAAGGAAACGGTCACCTGGACTCCCCTGCTGGTCGCGGACGCCTTTGGGACGCAGGCGCCCGCGCGTCAACCGCCGCGCCGGCCGGTTTTGTGAAGCCCTTCGCGCCCCACGACGAAACGATGGACCGTTAGCCGCATCGTCTCTTGCCGGGTGGGCTCGCGCTGCCTAATCGGCATAATCATGGCCTCAAGCCCGGAAGATCGCATCGAACAAGCACTGGCACGGATCGAGACCGCGGCAGCGGCGCGCGCTTATGCCACGGCACGCCTTGCCCGGCGGCACGCCAAGCTGCGTACGCGGATCGAGGAGGCGGTGGCCTCGCTTGACGGCCTGATGGCGCGCGAGAGCGAACGCATCGAGGTCGCCGACTGATGGCCGATGTGGACATCAGCATCGCCGGCCGCAGTTACTCGATCGCCGCGCGCGACGGCGACGAACCCCATCTGCGCCACCTCGAATCGATCCTGCAGAAGCACGCCGAGACCGCGCAGCGCGCCTCGGGCGGGCTCAACGCCGAGCGGACGCTCGTCTATCTTTCGCTGATCCTCGCGGATCTCGTGGACGAGGTGCAGCGCAATCCGCCGCAGGGCGTGTCGCCCGTGCTGCTCGATCGCATCGCCGACCGGCTCGAAGCGGTGGCGGCAGCGCTCGAAGAGGATGCAGCGGAAGCTTGACGGCCTCGTTGGAGTACAACGCTTTCCTTCCCGTTCGCCCTGAGCTTGTCGAAGGGCTGTTCTTGGTGGAGAAGAAAGAAAGAACGGTGCTTCGACAAGCTCAGCACGAACGGTTGTAGGGCGTCCCGCCGCTACGGAGAAACGATCTCGATTGGCGCAACCCAACTTGCGCCGCGCCGCCCGCCCCCCTACATGCAGAGACGGCGGGAACTGCCCGGTACGAGCCTTGGCATATCCCTGAGGCTATTCATCATCCATGGGAGCTGTCCCTGTGCAGATCCAGGTCTGTCGCACATGGTTCCCACCTGACGTACCAGGCGTCAGAGGATATTTTGGCAAACGGCCATGGCGGTCCCGCCACCGCATTCTTCCCGCATGATGCTCGACAAGCCCGCGCTCCGCGCCAAGCTGCGCGCCGATCGCGACGGCTTCGCCGCGATATCCTCAACCGCGATCGTCGCGCCCGAGGCGTTCGTCGAACGGTTGCGCGCCGGGATGACCGTCGCGACCTATTGTCCGGTCGGCAGCGAGGCGGATCCGACCCAGCTCGCCGCTGCCGCCGCCACGGCGGGCTGCATGCTGGCCTTGCCCTTCGTCGTCGACCGCGCCGCCCCGATTCGATTCCTCGCCTGGCAGCTCGGCGAGCCGCTTGTCGCCGGGCCCTATGGCCTGCGTCAGCCCCAGCCCGACAGCCCTGAGGTGGCGCCCGACGTCATCCTCACGCCGCTCGTCGGCTATGACCGCCGGCTCAACCGGCTCGGCCAGGGCGCCGGGCATTATGACCGCGCCTTCGCCCGCTACGAAAAGGCCTGGCGGATCGGCGTCGCCTGGTCGATCCAGGAAGTCCCCGCGATCCCCGCCGACATCTGGGACGTACCGCTGCACGCGATCATCACCGAGGAGGGCATGTTGTGGCACGCGGAGAAGTGAGGGCCAGCTGGCGCAAGCCCGCGGGCACGATCGCGATCCTGATGCTGATCCTCGTCTGGGTAGTGCTCGTCGCCAGCTTCTCGGCCCAGATCGGGGCACTGCCGATCCTTGTCCAGCTAGTGATCTATGTCGTGCTCGGCATTGTGTGGATCGCCCCGCTCAAGCCGCTGCTGCGCTGGATGGAAACCGGAACCTGGCGCCTGCCACGCAGTTGATTTTGCCAAGGCGCTTCAATGCCGGCTCGGAAATAGCGGAGATAGCATGACTTTCAGGCGCAGTCGCAATGCGGGTCTCGCAGGCTATCCGGATGCCGCGCTCCTGCTGGCGCGTCTTGTCATCGGCGCTTTCCTGATCTGGGGTGTCTGGGACGAGATCCAGAGCGGCACGCGGATGGCCGAATATGCGCGCTACCTGGCCGGCCACGGCTTTCCGCAGGCGCGCTGGATCGCACTGGTTTCGGTCTGGGCGCAATTCGCTTGTGGGGCCGGCTTCGTGCTGGGGCTCGCTACGCGCTGGCTCGGGCTGGTCTGCGCCGTCCATTTTGCAATCCTGCTCGCGATGATCGATGCACGGCTCGGCATCCGCGCGGCGTTTCCGGCGGTCAGCCTGGTCCTGTTCGGGCTGCTCTTCGCCACGATCGGCGCAGGCCGCTATGCGATCGATGCGATGTTCGGAAGGCGCTGACCTTCGCATAACGGCATGGCGCGAGTGACGGGGCTCGAACCCGCGACCTCCGGCGTGACAGGCCGGCGCTCTAACCAACTGAGCTACACCCGCTTGATCCAAGCGAGGCGACACATGCCGCTATCTGGAAGCGCCTCGTGGCGCGAGTGACGGGGCTCGAACCCGCGACCTCCGGCGTGACAGGCCGGCGCTCTAACCAACTGAGCTACACCCGCTCTCGAAGCGAGGAGGCGGGCACTAACCCCGGCTTTCGGGGGTGTCAACCGGATTGGTCGCGACTTTCTCGCCGGGGCCCGCGCGGCTCGGCCGGATCGGCGATCAAGGTGCCATGTTCGAACAGGAAGCCGGCGATGTCCGGCTTGCCCGCGGCGTTGAGCACGGTCTGGATGATGATCAGCAGCGGCACCGCGAGCAACGCACCCGGCGTGCCCCACACCCAGCCCCAGAAGCTCAGCGAGACGAGGATCAGGATCGGGCTGATCGTCAGCCGGTGCCCGACGATCAGCGGCGTCACGACATTGGCCTCGACCAGATGCGCGCCGATCATCATCACCGCGGGGATCAGCGCCGACCAGATATCGGCGAAGCTCATCAGCCCGCCCAGCCCGAGCAGCAACGCCGCCATCACCGGACCGATATAGGGGATGTAGTTGAGCAGGGCGACGATGCCGCCCCACATCAGCGGCGTCGGCATGCCGATCGCCCAGAGCGCACCCGCGACGATCAGCCCAAGCGTCACGTTGATCAGCGTGATCGTGCCGAGATAGGCCGAGGTGTCGTCGACCACGTCCTGGATGACGCGCGCGGTCGCCATCGCACCGCCGAAGCTCGCGCGCCGCGTGATCGCGTTGCGCCGCAGCCGCGTCCAGCCCGACAGGAAGAAATAGATCACCAGGATCGCGAAGAACATCTCGATCAGCGCCGAGGGCGCCGAGGTGGTGAACAGGTCGAACAGCGAGCGCGGCGGCGACACCGCGATCGTCTCGGGCTGGCGCACCGGAGTCGTCGCGAAATTGTGCAGCGTCTTGTCGACGAAGCGCTCCAGCCGCGAATAGAAGCGGATCAGCGGCTCGAGATTGTGCTGGATCTTGGGGATGCTCTCCGGAAGCCGCTGCATCCACTGCCAGGCGGGCACGACGATCGAGGCGAGCGCGATATTGGCGACGCTGAGGAACATCAGCACGCAGACGAACGCCGCCAGTGGCGCGGGCATGCGATGGCGCTCGAGCCATTCGAGCAGCGGCACCAACGCAATCGCGATCACCAAGGCGGCGGTGAGCGGCAGGAAGAAGGGCGATCCCTCGCGGAGCGCGAAGGGCACGCCGAACAGCAGTCCGATGCCGATCATCAGCGCGAGCGCCGCCATCAGCCGGTCGCGCTTGAGCCCGTCATGGCCCCCGTCATGACCGCTGTCGTGCGGTTCGGGCGGCAGGATCGGCGCGCGCGGCGCGGCGGGCGGGATCCCGCCGTCGCGCTCGCTTCCCCCGCCCATCGCCCGCGGCTGCTCGTCCACCCTTCGTTCTCCTTCACCCCGCTTCTAGGGGGCGGTTGCGCGGGCCGCAATCCGGGCTAGGGTCGCGGCATGGGCGAATTGCTACTGGTCCTCGATGAGGGCACCACTTCCACCCGCGCGATGCTGTTCGCGCCTTCGGGCGAATGCCTCGGCAGCCACGCCGCCGAGCTGACTCAGCATTATCCCGGCCCCGGGCTGGTCGAGCACGACGCCGCCGAGATCTGGACCCGAACGCGCGCCTGCGCACAGGCGATGGTCGATAAGGCCGGCGGCCCGGATCGGATCGCGGCGATCGGCATCACCAACCAGCGCGAGACGATCGTGTTCTGGGACAAGACGACCGGCGAGCCGCTCGCGCCCGCGATCGTCTGGCAGGACCGGCGCAGCGCGGCGATGTGCCGCAAATGGCGCGAAGCCGGCGAGGAACCGGGGGTGCAGGCGCGCACCGGGCTGCTGCTCGACCCCTATTTTTCGGGAACCAAGATCGCCTGGGCGATGGCGAACTGGCCGCAACTGCGCGAGGCGGGCGACCGGCTGGCGATCGGCACGATCGAGAGCTGGCTGGTGTGGAAATTGACCGGAGGCCTGCACGTCACCGACGCCACCAATGCCTCGCGCACCTTGCTGATGGGGCTGGGCTCGGGCGGGTGGAGCGATGGGCTGCTCGACATGTTCTCGGCACCGCGCGACGCCTTGCCCGAAATCGTCGACTGCGCCGGGCGCTTCGGCACCACGAAATTGTTCGGCGGCGAGATCGCGATCTGCGGGCTCGCCGGCGACCAGCAATCGGCGACGATCGGCCAGGCCTGCTTCGCCAAGGGCGAGACCAAGGCGACTTATGGGACCGGCGCCTTCGTGCTGACCAATGCCGGCCCTACCCCGCCTTCCTCGAAACACCGCCTGCTCGCCACCGTGTTGTGGCAGCTCGGCGGGCGGCGGACCTATGCGATCGAGGGCTCGGTGTTCGTCGCGGGCAGCCTGATCCAGTGGCTGCGCGATTCGGTCGGGCTGATCGACACCGCGCCCGAGACCGAGGGGATCGCCCGCTCGGTTCCCGACAATGGGGGGGTTTATCTGGTGCCGGCGCTGAGCGGGCTCGGCGCGCCGTGGTGGGAACCCGACGCGCGGGCATCGATCTCGGGCCTGACCTTTTCGAGCACCCGCGCGCACATCGTCCGTGCCGCATTGGAGGCGATGGCGCATCAGAGCCACGACCTGAAGACCGCCTTCGCCGCCGATGGCGCCGATTGGGCGCGTCTGCGCGTCGACGGCGGCATGGTCGCCAACGACTGGATGGCACAGGACCTCGCCGACATCCTCGGCGTACCGGTCGACCGGCCCGATTTCGCCGAGACCACCGCGTTGGGCGCCGCGATGCTGGCAGGGGTTGGGTGCGGGTTGTTTCGCGGACTCGAAGAAGCGGCAGCGATGCGGGGCAAGTGCGTGACGTTTGAGCCGAAGCTAGACGCGGTGGCGAAGGAGGCGCGGCTTGGCGGATGGCGTGCTGCAGTCAAGAAAACGCTAGCGCACTAGGCTGGCCATTCGTTGCGTAGCGCCGCCGCGATGTCGCGCCGATTGTGCAACAACCGCACGACGTCGACCGCCTCATCGTGCTCGACATAGAAAAATAGATACGGAAAGCGCCGGAGCCGTATCGAGCGAAGCCCATCGATATCCAGCGTCAGCGCATGGCTTCGCGATCCCAGCTGCGGCTGGCGTGCGAGCCTGTCCAGGCGCTCCGTCACTGCGCCTGCGAATCGCGTCGCCACTTCGCTACCAGCCTCGATACGATAACGGTCCAGCGCGACTGCGACATCTTCCTGCGCTCGCGGCAGGATGCGCAGCAGCTTCGCCGTCACTCGGCGGCTTCGCCTCGCGCTCGCGACCGCAATTCTTCGAAATATCCGTCATCAACGATGCGGCCGGGACCGGAGCCGATCCCCTCCAAAATCATCGCGCGTAATCGCGCACGCCCTTCCTCGCGTTCGATAAGGCCGAGCACATAGGCATCGGCAGTATCCAGCCCCCGATCCGCCGCCTGCGCATCGACGAACGCGCGAAGCGTTTCGGAAAGCGAAAGGTGCATGATCGTCATGGCTCCAATCTATGCTCTCGCATGCCTGCTGCCAAGCATCAGCCCGGGGCGAACAACCCCCGCAGTTCGGTCTTGAGGATTTTCCCATTGGCGTTGCGGGGCAGCACGTCCTGGGCGAAGCGGACCTGCACCGGCACCTTGAACCCCGCCAGTCGCGCGCGCACCCAGTCCTGTAGCTCGGCCTCGCTCGCCGTCTTGCCCGGTGCTAGATGAACCACCGCGGCGGGCTCCTCGCCCAAGGTTCGATGGGGCACGCCGACCAGCGCGCAGTCGGTCACCGCGGGATGCGCGTAGAGCACGTCCTCTACTTCGCTCGAATAGATGTTCTCGCCGCCGCGGATGATGATGTCCTTGGCGCGGTCGACGATGTAGAGAAAGCCGTCGGCGTCGAGCCGGGCGAGGTCGCCGGTGCGCACCCAGCCATTGACGAAGGTCTCGGCGGTCGCCTCGGGCTTGTTCCAATAGCCCTTCACGATCATCGGGCCCCGCGCCCACAATTCGCCGACTTCGCCGGCGGGGAGCTCGCGATCGCCTTCGACCGTCATGATCTTGAGGTCGGCCGCGGCCACCGGCGGCCCCGCGCTGGTGGGCCGCGCGAGATAGTCCTCGCCCGAATGCGTGGTCACCGTCGCGGTGGTCTCGGTCATGCCCCAGCCGTTGCCGGGCAGCGCTCCGAACTCCTGGTGAATCCGCTTGACCAGCTCGGGCGCCGAGGGCGCACCGCCATACGAGATGTTCTCGAGGCTCGACAGATCGTAATCGCCGCGCGCCGGGTGCTCGAGCAATTGCCAGGCGATCGTCGGCACGCCGCCGGTGGCGTTGACCTTCTCGCGCTGGATGACCGCCATCGCCAGCTCGGGCTCCCATTTGCGCATGAACACCAAAGTCGACCCCGACGCCACCGCGCCCATCATCGCCGCCGAACAGGCAGTGACGTGGAAGAGGGGAATGACGAGCAGCATGACCTTGGGCTCGGGCGTCGCCGGCGGGGTCTCCCCCCGACGCAGCAGGGTCCGCGCGGCGACATAGGCGCTCGACATGATGTTGGTGACGAAATTGCGGTGCGTCCCCAACGCCCCTTTGGGGCTGCCGGTGGTGCCGCTGGTATAGAAGATCGTCGCGTCGTCGTCGGGTGCGACCTCGGCATCGGGGAATCCGACATCGTCGAGCGACGCCCAGGCGTTCGCGGCGCCGATCAGCGATTCGAGCGCGACCGCCGGCGCGTCGAGCTCCCCCTTGGCGCGGCTCACCACGACGTGCTCGAGATCGGGCAGCTCGGCATAGCAATGCTTGAGCCGCTCGTGCCGCTCGCCGTCGACGAACAGCAATTTCGCGCCCGAATCCTTCATCGCATATTCGAGCTCGCCGCCGGTCCACCAGGCATTGAGCGGCACCATTATCGCGCCGATGCTGACGCCGGCGAAGAAGATCGCCGGCCATTCGGGCAGGTTGCGCATTGCCAGCGCGACGCGGTCGCCCTTGCCGACGCCCATCGCGACCAATTGCCGGGCGATATGCGCGGTGGCGCGGTAGTTCGCCTCGAAGGTGACGCGCTCCTGCTCGTAGATCGTGAACTCGCGCGCACCATAAGCGCGGACCATCTGCGCGAGTACGCGCAGCGACGGCGGCGCGTGCTTCCACACCCGTGTCGGAATGCCGCCGATGTCGACGGTCTCCATCTCGAACTTGGCGCCCGGCGCGGTCAGCAGTGCCTTGGTCTGCTCCAGCGACATCTTGGGCCATTCGGGGTCGAGCGGGACGATCGGTTCGGAAGCCAAGCCTTATCTCTCCAATTATCGTTTTCTGAATGTTGGGTTTGGGCATTCCTGCCCCACCGCGTGCAACGTTAGTGTTGATTCGCGCTGCGCTCAAGGCAATAGGGGAAGCGCACCGCCGAACCGGTGCGCACGTCCGGATTCGAACGAGAGGTATGTCGCCCGCGATGCACATGACGAGGTCCGGACGCTACGGATTCGACGCTTCGCGGCTCACGCGGATCGATGCGTTTCTCAAGGAGCGCTATCTCGACTCGGGCAAGCTGCCGCATGCCCAGTTGCTCCTAGCCCGCGACGGCGAGATCGCGCATTTCTCGCATCAGGGCGCCGCACGCGAAGGCGGCGCACCGGTCGACGAAGGCACCCTATTCCGCATCGCCTCGATGACCAAGCCGATCACCAGCCTCGCCTTCATGATGCTGGTCGAGGAAGCGAAGGTCGCGCTCGACACCCCGGTGCATCACGTGCTTCCCGAATTGAAGGGGCTCGGCGTCTATGCCGGCGGCGGGCGCGGCACGCCTTTCGCGACCCATCCGACCGCGACGCCGATGCGGATGATCGACCTGCTTCGCCACACGTCGGGGCTCACCTATGGTTTCCAGGAGCGCACCGCCGTCGACGCCGCCTATCGCGAGTCGAAGATGGAGAATTGGCACGGCAATCTGACTCTCGACGAATTTGTCGCGGCGCTCGGGCGTCTGCCGCTCGAATTCTCGCCGGGCGACGAGTGGAATTATTCGGTGTCGACCGACGTGCTCGGTGCGGTGGTCGAGCGCATCTCAGGACTGACGCTCGATCGCTTCTTCGCCGAGCGCATCTTCGCTCCGCTCGGCATGCACGACACCTTCTTCCGGGTGCCGGCGGACAAGATCGACCGGCTCGCAGATTGCTGGGCGCTCGACGATAGCGGCGCGCGGGTGATGTACGACCGCGGCCACGCCTCGGCCTGGTCGCGCTTTCCCAGGCTCGTCTCGGGCGGTGGCGGGCTCGTCTCCTCGGCGCTCGATTATCACCGCTTCTGCAGCTTCTGCCTGGGCGGCGGCGTGCTCGACGGCGTCCGGCTGGTCAGCCCCAAGACGATCGAATTGATGACGATGAACCACTTGCCCGGCGGTTCGGACCTCGCGACGATGTCGCGGTCGCTGTTCAGCGAGGCGACCAACGCCGGCACCGGCTTCGGCCTCGGCTTCGCGATCACTACCAATGTGGCGCGGACGCTCGTCCCCGGCTCAGCGGGCGAATATTATTGGGGCGGGATGTTCTCGACGGCCTTTTTCGTTGATCCGGTCGAGCGCATCCACATGGTTTTCATGACTCAGTTCACCCCGTCGATGCGCTATCCGATCCGCCGCGAACTCAAGACGATGATCTATTCGGCGCTGGCCTGAGCCACGCCTTTTCAGGAATGCAATGGAGACCCGAATGACTTCCCCCATCACCACCAGCCGCCAGGGCGACGTCCTGATCCTCACTTCGGACAGCCCGCCGGTGAATGCGCTGAGCAACGCCGTGCGCCAGGGCCTGCAGGCCGGCATCGAGGAAGCCAGGAACGACGACAGCGTCAAGGCAGTGATCATCACCTGCGCGGGCAAGACCTTCTTCGCCGGCGCCGACATCACCGAGTTCGGCAAGAACATGCAGGAGCCCTCGCTCCCCGTGCTGGTCGACCAGATCGAGGCGCTCGACAAGCCCGTGATCTCGGCCGTCCACGGCACCGCGCTCGGCGGTGGCTGCGAAGTCGCATTGGCCTCGCATTATCGCATCGCCGTGCCCTCGGCGAAGTTCGGCCTGCCGGAAGTCAAGCTCGGCATCCTGCCCGGCGCCGGCGGCACCCAGCGCATGCCACGCGTAGCCGGCGTCGAGACCGCGCTCGAGCTCGCCACCAAGGGCGATCCGATCTCGGCCGAGCAGGCGCAGCAGGTCGGCCTGGTCGATCGCCTCGCCAGCGAAGGCAATCTCCTCGCCGACGCCCTCGCCTTGGCGAACGAAGTCATCGGCAAGCCGGTCTCGCGCTCGTCCGAGCGCCCGGTCACCGTTGATCCCGCGGTGTTCGAGACCTT
Organism: Sphingomonas sp. FW306-1B-B10E; assembly: GCF_058782005.1. NCBI lineage: Bacteria > Pseudomonadati > Pseudomonadota > Alphaproteobacteria > Sphingomonadales > Sphingomonadaceae > Sphingomonas > Sphingomonas sp. FW306-1B-B10E. The sequence continues at coordinate 13,071 of NZ_JBYSXG010000059.1, read as the reverse complement.
CCGAAAGACCAACGCCAAGCGCTTCCGTGGCCTCGACGCGCCTGCCACCATCATCGACCTGATCGAGCAGACCGCCGGCAAGCCCTATGCCGAGGGCGTCCAGGCCGAGCGCATGGGCTTCATGAAGCTGATCATGGGCACCCAGTCAGCGGCGCTCCGCCACATCTTCTTCGCCGAGCGCAAGGCGGCCAAGATCGACGGCATCGCCGAGGACATCCAGCTGCGCGACATCAAGCGCGTCGGCGTGATCGGTGCCGGCACGATGGGCGGCGGCATCTCGATGAACTTCCTCACTGCCGGCGTGCCGGTGACGATCGTCGAGATGGCGCAGGAAGCGCTCGATCGCGGCACCGGCGTGATCCGCAAGAATTACGAGGCGACCGCCGCCAAGGGGCGGATGACCGCGGAGCAGGTCGAGGGCGCGATGGGGCTTCTCAAGCCGACCCTCAATTTCGACGATCTCGCCGAGTGCGACCTGATCATCGAAGCTGTCTATGAGGAAATGTCGGTCAAGAAGGACATCTTCGGCAAGCTCGACAAGATCGCCAAGCCCGGCGCGATCCTCGCGTCGAATACCAGCTATCTCAACATCGACGAGATCGCGGCCGTCACCTCGCGTCCGCAGGATGTGCTCGGGCTGCACTTCTTCTCGCCGGCCAACATCATGAAGCTGCTCGAGATCGTCCGCGGCGCCAAGACCGCCGACGACGTGCTTGCGACCGCAATGGCGGTCTCCAAGAAGATCAAGAAGGTCGCCGTCATCGCTGGCGTCTGCTACGGCTTCATCGGCAACCGCATGCTGATGCCGCGCCAGGTCGAAGCCAACAAGATGCTGCTCGAAGGCGCCACGCCCGAGCAGATCGACAAGGTCCATGTCGCGTTCGGCATGCCGATGGGTCCGTTCCAGATGGCCGACCTCGCCGGTGTCGACATCGGCTGGCACCGCGACCCCAACCGGATCGAGAACATCCGCGATGCGCTCGCCGCCGAGGGCCGCTGGGGCCAGAAGAAGAGCGCCGGCTTCTACGATTACGACGAGAAGCGCACGCCCTCGAACAGCCCGCGCGTCGCCGAATTGATCGAGGAATGGCGCGAGAAGCTGGGGGTGCCGAGCCACGAGATCACCGAGGAGGAGATCGTCGTCCGCACGCTCTACACGATGGTCAACGAGGGCGCGCTGATCCTCGCGGAGGGCATGGCGCAGCGCGCGAGCGATATCGATGTCGTCTGGGTGTACGGCTATGGCTGGCCTCCGTACCGCGGCGGGCCAATGCTCTGGGCCGATACCGAGGGGCTGGCGAAGATCGTCGCCGGCCTGGAGAAATACGGCTTCGAAGTCGCGCCTCTGCTCCGCGAAAAGGCGGAAAAGGGCGAGAAGTTCAACAAGTGAACCGTGCTTAGCCCTCTCCCGCTTTCGCGGGAGAGGGTTGGGTGAGGGTCTTCTTCTTTCACGCGACCATCGCGCCCACGCTGAAGAAGAAGACCCTCACCGCTGCGACTAGGCAGCAAAGCTGCCAAGTCTCGCTCCTCTCCCGCGAATGCGGGAGAGGGTTTGGAGGACAAGGATGCCGGATACTGACCTGGAAACCTTCCGCGCCGAGACGCGCGCCTGGTTGGAGGAGAATTGCCCGCCTACGATGCGCACCCCGATGCGCGGCGAGAAAGACGCCACTTGGGGTGGCCGCAATCCGGTCTTCGCGCATCCCGATCAGAAGCTGTGGATGGATCGGATGGGCGCACGCGGCTGGACCGTGCCCGACTGGCCAAAGGAATATGGCGGCGGCGGACTCAGCCCGGCCGAGACCAAGATCCTCCGCGAGGAAATGGCGAGGCTGAAGTGCCGCAACCCGCTCAACAGCTTCGGCATCTCGATGCTTGGGCCGGCGCTGCTGAAGTACGGCACTGAGGAACAGAAGCTCGAGCATCTGCCCAAGATCGCCCGCGGCGAGATCCGCTGGTGCCAGGGCTATAGCGAACCCAATGCCGGCTCGGACCTCGCCGGATTGCAGACCAGCGCCGAGGATGCCGGCGACCATTATATCGTCAACGGCCAAAAGGTGTGGACCAGCTACGCCGACCAGGCCGACTGGATCTTCTGCCTCGTCCGCACCTCGAAGGAGTCGAAGCAAGGCGGGATCAGCTTCCTGCTGTTCGACATGGCCAGCGAAGGCGTGTCGACCAAGCCGATCCTGCTGATCAGCGGCTATTCGCCCTTCTGCGAGACCTTCTTCGACAATGTGAAGGTTCCCAAAGCCAATCGCGTCCATGACGAGAACAAGGGCTGGGACGTCGCCAAATATCTGCTCGGCCACGAGCGCGAGATGATTTCGGGCATGGGGCTCGGCGGCCCCGCCGGCGACCCGATGATCGAGGCGGCGCGCAAGGGCGTCGACCCGATCCTTCGCGCCCAGATCGCGCTGTTCCAGGTCCGCTCGCAGGCGTTCAAGGCGATGTCCGAGCGCTTCATCGACGAATTGAAGGCCGGCAAGGCACATCCCGCCCAGCCCTCGATGATGAAATATTACGGCACCGAGCTGAACAAGGCGCGGCACGAGCTGCAAATGGCCGCGGGCGGATCGGACGCGCTCGAATGGGAGAGCGAGGCCAGCCACCACGGCGCCGTCCCCCGCGCCTGGCTGCGTACCAAGGCCAATTCGATCGAGGGTGGGACGAGCGAGATCCAGCTCAACATCATCGCCAAGCGGATTTTGGATTTGCCTTCTTAGCCCTCTCCCGCCTGCGGGAGAGGGTTGGGTGAGGGTGTGTGGTGGCCTCACTCGACCGGCTGATTGATCCTGACTCACCCTCACCCCGGCCCTTTCCCGCAAGCGGGAGAGGGAGAAGGAAAGAGAGAATGCCCCTCTACCTCACCGACGAACAGGCGATGCTCCGCGACACCGCGCGCGATTTCGTCGCCGAGCACGCGCCGGTCAGCCATATGCGCGCGCTGCGCGACGCCGACGACGCCACCGGCTTTAGTCGCGACCTCTGGAAGTCTTTCGCAGAGCTCGGCCTCACCGGCATCCTGATCCCCGAGAGCGATAGAGGGCTCGGTCTCGGCCATGTCGAAGCGGGCGTGGTGCTCGAGGAGATCGGCCGTAACTTGTCCCCCTCCCCGTTCCTCACCACCGCGGTCGCCGCGGTCGAGGCGCTCAAGGGCACCCCGCATGCGGCGCGCTGGTTCCCCGGCATCCTAGCCGGCGAGACCGTCGCCGCGCTCGCGATCGACGAACGCGCCAAGCATGACGGCCGCATCGAAATGAAGGCCGAGCGCTCGGGCAACGGCTTCCGCCTCACCGGCGCGAAGCAGTTCGTCGCGCACGGCCATGTCGCCGACCTGCTGCTCGTCGCCGCCGCGACCGACCACGGCACCACGCTCTTCGCCGTGCCCATCGACAGCAAGGGCCTGACCGCCGATCCGCAGCGTCTCGCCGACGCCAGCCTCGCCGCGCGCCTCACTTTCGACGGCGTCGAAGTCGATGCCGACGCGGTGGTCGGCGAGGTCGACCAAGCCCCGCTCACCCGCCTGCTCGCCGCGGGCCGCACCGGCGCGTCGGCCGAATTGCTCGGCGTTGGCGGCGGCGCGATGGACATGACCGTGGCGTACCTCAAGGAGCGCAAGCAGTTCGGTCAGCTGATCGGCAGCTTCCAGGCGCTCCAGCATCGCGCCGCGCATCTCTACAGCGAGATGGAAGTCGCGCGGGCCGCGGTGCTCAAGGCACAGCAATTGCTCGACGCCGGCGACGAAAGCGCCGATCAGGCGGTGTCGGTCGCCAAGGCGATGACCGGGCTCGCCACCACGCTCGCCGTGCAGGAAGGCATCCAGATGCATGGCGGCATCGGCATGACCGACGAGTACGACATCGGCTTCTACATGAAGCGCGCACGGGTCCTCGCCGAGATGTTCGGCGATACGAACTTCCACGCCGACGCGCTGGCAAAAGCCGCTGGATACTGACCTTTCACCGTTCGCCCTGAGCTTGTCGAAGGGCCGTCTTTCTCCTGAGCGGAAAGAAGAACGGTGCTTCGACAAGCTCAGCACGAACGGTGTTGCAGAAGATGCCTGAACCCACCCCGCAAGAGCTCGTAGCCCAGCTCACCACCCTGCTCGACGTCGAGGAGATCGATACCGATCTCTATCGCGGCCCCCGCCTCCCCGGCGGCGTCGGTCGCGTCTTCGGCGGGCAGGTGATCGCGCAGGCGCTGCAGGCGGCGCAACGCTCGGTCGACGGCGACAAGACCGCGCACTCGCTCCATGCCTATTTCATGCGTCCCGGCGACGAGAACCACCCGATCATCTTCCGCGTCGTCCGCGATTTCGAGGGGCGCAGCTTCGCCAATCGCCGCATCATCGCGATGCAGAAGGGCCAGCCGATCCTCAACATGACCGCGAGCTTCCAGGCGCCGGCTGAGGGCCTGCACCACCAGGACGCGATGCCCGACGTGCCCGATCCCGACGCGCTCCGCTCCGAGCGCGAGCTGCGCGAGCAGATCCGCGACCAGGTGCCCGAGAAGTTCCGCCGCTTCTTCCTGCGCGCGCGTCCGATCGAGATCCGCCCGGTCCACCCACGCAACTGGTTCGCGCCCGAGAAGATCGCGCCGCAGCAGCACAGCTGGTTTCGCGTCGTCGCGCCGTTGCCCGACGATCCCGCGCTCCACCGCGCGATGCTCGCCTACGCCACCGACATGACCCTGCTCGGCACCTGCCTGCTGCCGCACGGGGTGAGCTGGATGACCGGCGAGGTTCAGACCGCCAGCCTCGATCACGCGATCTGGCTGCACGAGCCGTTCCGCTTCGACGAATGGCTCCTCTACACCACCGAAAGCCCGTGGGCCGGGCATTCGCGCGGGTTCAACCGCGGCAAGATCTATGCACGCGACGGCCGGCTGGTCGCCAGCGTCGCGCAGGAAGGGCTGATCCGCTTGCGCAACGACCGCGAGTGAAGGCACAAGCGGGCGCATGACGACGCGCCGCTTCCCTTATGTCACGCTCGACGTGTTCACCGACACCCGTTTCGGCGGCAACCCGCTCGCGGTGTTCACCGCCGCCGAGGGGCTGAGCGACGCCGAGATGCAGGCGCTCGCCGCCGAGATGAACTATAGCGAGACGACCTTCGTCCTGCCGCCCGCCGACCCGGCCAACACCGCGCGCGTGCGCATCTTCCACCGCACCGCCGAGATGCCGTTCGCGGGCCACCCCAATGTCGGCACCGGCTTCGTGCTTGCCGACCTGCGCCCCGAGGCCGGCGACGTGCTGCGCTTCGAGGAGATCGCCGGGCTGGTCGAGGTGCGCATCGCGCGCGACGACGCGGGCACTGCCGTTGGTGCCGAGATCGACGCGCCGCAGCCGCTCCAGATCCTCGGCACCTTGCCCGCGGACGCGATCGCCGCATGCGTCGGCCTAGCACCGGACGATCTGGTGACCTCGTCGCACCTCCCCACCCGCGCCAGCGTCGGGGTCGACTTCGTATTGGTCGAAGTCACGGGCGACGCGCTTGCTAGCGCCCTTCCCGATATCGCCACCTACCGCCGCGTCGCCGAGGAACATCTCGGCGCCGGCGACCGGATCTCGATCTTCCTCTACGCCCGCGACGGCAACCGCATTCGCGCGCGCATGTTCTCGCCTTTGTCGGGCACCTGGGAGGATCCCGCGACCGGCAGCGCCAACGCCGCGCTCGCGGCGCTGCTGCTGTCGCTCGACGGTGGCGACGAAGCCCGCTTCGAGGTCACCCAGGGCGTCGAGATGGGCCGGCCGAGCAATCTCAGCCTGCGCGCGTGGCGCACCGATCAGGGCATCCGCGCCAGCGTCGGCGGACGCTGTGTCCCGGTCCTGCGCGGCGAGGCATTGCTCTAGAAAGCGGGCTTGCCGAATTCCTGCCGCGTCACCGGGTGGCTCGACGAAAGCCCGCCATCGACGACCCAGGCCTGGCCGTTGACGTAGCTCGCGTCGGCGGAGGCGAGGAACAACGCGACGTGCGCGATTTCCTCGGGCAGCCCGGCGCGTCGCAGCGGGTTGAGCCGACCCAGCTTGTCCTCCTTGCCCACCTCGCGCGCATATTCGAACGCGCGCGCGGTCATCCCGGTCTCGATCAGCCCCGGGCAGATGGCGTTAACCCGGACATTCGAGGTGGAGAGCTGCTGCGCAGCGGTCTGGACCAGATTGATCACCCCCGCCTTCGACGCCGAATAGGCCGGCCCGCCCGCACCCGAGCGCAGCCCGGCGACGCTTGCGGTGCACAGGATCGCGCCGCCGCCACGCTCGACGATCCGCGGCCCGGCATGCTTGATCGCCAGCGCCGGGCCGATCAGATTGACGCGCAGCACTTCGGTCCACAGCTCGGCGGTGGCGTCGAAGATGCCGCTCGCCCCGCCCGAGATCCCGGCATTGGCGTAGAAGATGTCGAGCCCGCCAAAGCGTTCGCAGGCGGTCGCGACGAGGCGTTCGACATCTCCCTCGTCGCCGGCGTCCATCTGGACGGCGATCGCGTCTGACAGCCCCGCCACAGTGTCATGCACGGTGTCGCTCAGGTCGGCCGCAATAACCTGCGCGCCTTCCTCGGCGAACAGCCGCGCAGTGGCGCGCCCGATCCCCGAACCCGCGCCGGTGACGATGACGACCCTGTCCTTGAAGCGCATACCCACTCTCTTTCGTCACCCGGCCTTGTGCCGGGGTCCAATGTGCCGCAACGGAAGTCCTCGAACTTCCAGCCCTTCGCCTCGCCTCCCTGTGGCCCCCGGCACAAAGCCGGGGTGCCGGGATTGGCTAAGCCCCCGCTTCCCGCGCGAAATGCCAAGCCGAGGCCGCCAGCCCTGGCAGCCGCTCGACGGTCTTCGCGGCCTGGTCGCTCGACGCGTTGCCGTCGAGGACGCGCTTCTTGATCCCCTGGACGATTCCGGTCAGCCGGAACAGATTATACGCGAAATACCAGTTGAGATCGGGGACCCCGTCGCGCCCGGTCGCCACGCAATAGCGGTCGACCACCGCCTCGATCGTCGGGATCCCGGTCTGGGGCCCGGTCAGCCCCTGCACTCCCGAACGCCCTTCTGGCGCAGTCACCCAGCTCATCAGGAAATAGGAGAAGTCGGCCAGCGGATCGCCCAGCGTCGACAGCTCCCAGTCGAGCACTGCCAGCACACGCGGCTCGACGGAGTCGAAGATCATATTGTCGATGCGGAAGTCGCCATGGACGATCGACGTACGCGTCTGCGGCGGCACGGTGCGCGGCAGCCATTCGATCAATCGCTCGACCTCCGGCATCTCGTCGGTCTGGCTCATCCGGTATTGCTTCGACCAGCGCGCCACCTGCCGCTCGAAATAATTGCCCGGCTTGCCATAATCGCCCAGCCCGACAGCTTCGTAATCGACCGAATGCAGCGCCGCCAGCGTGTCGACGATCGCCTCATAGACCGCGGTGCGCTGTGTCGGCGCCGTGCCGGGCAGCGCCCCGTCCCAGAAGGTCCGCCCCTCGACCATCTCCATCAGGTAGAAGGGCGCGCCGATCACCGCCGGATCCTCGCAGAGGCCGTAGGGCCGTGCGACGGGAAAGCCGGTCGGATGCAAGGCCGCGATCAGCCGATGCTCACGCTCGACCGCGTGCGCCGACGGCAGGATCGGCCCGAACGGTTTCCGGCGCAGCACGTACGATCCGCTCGCCGCGTCGATGCGATAGGTCGGGTTGCTCTGCCCGCCGGGGAACTTCGCTACGCTGAACGGCCCGGCGAAGCCGGCGACGTTACCGGCCAGCCACTCGCCGAGGCGGGCTTCGTCCAGGTTGCTCATGCGAACTCGATCACCGAGCGCACGCTGTGCCCGTCGCGCAGCTTTTGCATTGCCTCGTTCACGTCTCCCAGCTGGATCCGCTCGGCGACCATCGTGTCGAGATCGAGCAGCCCGTCGAGGTACATCTGGACCAGCCGTGGCATGTCGATCGGGAAGCGGGTCGAGCCAAGCAGCGATCCCTGGATCTTCTTGCCGGTGAGGAAGGTCGGCCCCGGCAGGCTGACACTACCTCCCGGCGCTATCATCCCGAGGATCGTCGCAGTGCCGCCGCGACGAAGGATGTTCCAGGCGAGTTCGGCGGTGTTGGGCCGCCCCACCGCCTCGATCGCGTAATGCACCCCGCCGCCGGTGCGCTTGAGCACGTCCTTGACGATGGTCTCCGAGGTGGGATCGAGCGTGCCCGTCGCGCCGAGCTTCATCGCCAGTTCGCGCTTCTCGGGCATCGGGTCGATCGCCAGGATCTGCCCGGCGCCGGCGATCTTGGCGGCGTTGATCGCGGCAAGCCCGATTCCGCCTGCACCGATCACTGCGACGGTCTCGCCGGGGCGCACCCGGCTGTCGTTGAAGATCGCGCCGGCGCCGGTAATCACCGCGCACCCCAGCAAGGCTGCACGATCGAGCGGCATCTCCTTTGAGATGGCGACGCAGGCATTTTCGTGAACCAGCATCATCTCGGCAAAGGCGGACAAGTTGAGGAACGGCGCCAGCGGCGTGCCATCGGCGAGCCTAAGCCGCGGCTCGGCATCGGGCGGGCGGCGCGTCGACGGGTCGATGCACAAGGACGGCCGCCCGGTGACGCACATCTCGCACGATCCGCAGAACACCGTGAAGAAGGTGATGACATGGTCGCCGGGCTTTAGGTGCGCAACGTCGCTGCCCACCGCCTCGATGATACCGGCAGCCTCGTGCCCGGGCACCGTCGGCGTCGGATGGGGGAACGCACCGTCGACGAAATGCAGGTCGGAGCGGCACACCCCGCAGGCGACGGTGCGGATCAGCACCTCGCGCGGGCCCGGCTTGTCGACCCGTACCTGGGCGATTTCCAGCGGCTTGCCCGCTTCGAAAAGTACGGCTGCTTTCATCTTACTCCGCTCTCCGTCGCTGCTCCCCTCCCGCTTGCGGGAGGGGTCGGGGGAGGGCCTGACGTGCGTGGGTCGGAAGGAACCGCCCCGTCGCACCCTCCCCTAGCCCCTCCCGCAAGCGGGAGGGGAACATTCATCGCGAAACCCCGACCTCACCCGATGAAACCCGGTCTGCCTTATACTCCCCATATTTCCCGAACTCCGCCCGTGCGATCGCACGGTTGTGCACTTCGTCGGGACCATCGGCGAGCCGCAGCGTGCGGATCCCCGCCCAATCGTGCGCGAGGCCGAAATCGTCCGATACCCCAGCGCCGCCATGCGCCTGGATCGCGTCGTCGATGATCTGCAGCGCCATGGTCGGCGCCTGGACCTTGATCATCGCGATCTCGAGCTGCGCCGCCTTGTTGCCGGCCTTGTCCATCATGTCCGCCGCCTTGAGGCAGAGCAGCCGGGTCATCTCGATATCGATCCGCGCGCGGGCGATCCGCTGTTCCCACACCGAATGGTCCGACAGCCTCTTGCCGAACGCCACGCGGCTGACCAGCCGCTTCGCCATCGCCCCAATCGCTTCCTCGGCAACGCCGATCGTGCGCATGCAATGGTGGATGCGCCCCGGCCCGAGCCGCCCCTGCGCGATCTCGAACCCACGGCCTTCGCCGAGCAACACATTCTCGACCGGCACGCGGACATTCTCGAGCACGACCTCGCCATGCCCGTGCGGGGCATGATCATACCCGAAAACCGAAAGCATCCGCTCGATCGTCACGCCTGGCGCATCGAGCGGCACCAGAATCTGGCTCTGCTGCGCGTGGCGCGACGCCTCCGGGCTGGTCTTGCCCATCACGATCGCGATCTTGCAGCGCGGATCGCCGACGCCCGACGACCACCATTTCCGCCCGTTGATCACATAATGATCGCCGTCGCGCTCCATCCGCGTCTCGATATTGGTCGCATCGGACGAGGCGACCGCAGGCTCGGTCATCAGGAAGGCCGAGCGGATCTCGCCCTCCATCAGCGGCTTGAGCCATTGATCCTTCTGCGTCCGGGTCCCGTAGCGGTGGAGTACTTCCATATTGCCGGTATCGGGCGCCGAACAATTGAAGCATTCCGACGCCCAGCCGATCCGTCCCATCTCCTCGGCGCACAGCGCATATTCGAGGTTGGTGAGCTGGGTGCCCTCAAACGCGAAGCTGTCGTCGACATGCGCCTGCCCCGAATGCGGTGGCATGAAGAAATTCCACAGCCCCGCGGCCTTGGCCTTTTGCTTCACTTCCTCGATCACCGGGAGCACCTTCCAGCGATCGCCTTCGCGCTGTTGCGCGTGATAGTCGTGATCGCGTGGACGGATCTCGCTGTCTATGAACGCCTTCACCCGATCGCGGAACCAGGTTTCCCGCTCGCTCAGCGTGAAGTCCATCGCAGCACCCTCCAGTCTCTTTTCGACTCCTGCCTAGAGCGTACCGCATATTCGGTAAAGGGGGCGGACGCAGCGAAAAAACGAGACATGAACCTTCAAAAAACGCTTTGGCTGCGCAGCGAAATCGCTAAGCTGACATGCAATGAATGCACCTGGAAACTTCGAGAGCGGCGCTGGCACCAAGCGGTTCCAGGCGAAGCGCGACGCGATTCTCGCCGCTGCGGCCGACGCGATCAACGAGCAGAGCGCCAAGGGGATGACCTTCGCCGACGTCGCCCGCCGCGTCGGTCTCAACACAACGTCGGTCACTTATTATTTCAAGCGCAAGGAAGACCTTGCCGCCGCCGCCTTCGAGCAGACGCTCGAACGGCTCGACGCGATGCTCGATGCCGCGCTCGCCGAGCCGACGCCCGAGGCACGCGTCGCCCGCTATCTCAACATCAACATGGAGCGGTTGGCACGCATCCGCCGCGGCGACGAGCGCGATTTCGCGATCCTCTCGGACCTGCGCGCGATGGAGGATCCGGTAAAGGGCCTGTTGCTCACCGGCTGGCGCAACATCTTTCGCAAGACGCGCAGCCTGTGGGGCACCGGCGCCAGCCGCGCCGAGACCGATTTGTTCGGCGCACGCGCGCATGTGCTGCTCGAGAACACCTTCTGGCTGACCGCCTGGCTGCCGCGCTACGAAGTCGACGAATATCCCCGCGTCGAGGCGCGGCTGATGGACGTGTTCCGCTCGGGCATCGCCGCGCCGAAACAGGAATGGCGTCCCGAGATCCTCGATCTCGAGCATGACGAGCCTGAGCCGGGCCGCGAGGCATTCCTGCTCGCCGCGACGCGGCTGATCAACGAGCTCGGCTATCGCGGCGCCTCGGTCCAGCGCATCGCCTCCGAGCTCAACGTTACCAAGGGCAGCTTCTATCACCATCTCGATGCCAAGGACGAATTGGTCATTGCCTGCTACAAGCGCAGCTTCGACATCATCGCCGATGCCCAGCGCCTCGCCGAGAGCCATGAGGGCAGCCATTGGCAGCGGCTCGACAGCACGATCGCGACCCTGCTCGACTACCAGTTCTCTGAACGCGGTCCGCTGCTGCGCACTACCGCGCTGTCGGGTCTGCCGCCGCATGTCCGTTCGACGATGATCGACCGGTCGAACCGGATCGCGCGACGCTTCGCCGGCATGTTGTCGGACGGCATCGCCGAAGGCTCGATCCGTGCGATCGACCCGCTCGTCGCGAGCCAGGCGCTGATGGCGCTCCAGAATGCCGCGTTCGACATGCGCAAATGGGCGAGCACCATGCCACGTGAAAAGGCCGTCGCATTCTATGCCTCGACCTTGGCATTCGGGCTGTTCGACGATCGCGTGCTCGACGCTTAATCTAGGTTTCGGAGCGATTTACTGCCAAAACGGAAATATACTTAACCGACTAAGCGCCTGGGATCCTTCTATATTGTAAACCGTGCGCAACCGCACATGGCTTTCATATTTTGGATATTCCATGCTCTGGTTCATCAAGGACGCCCCCATCCGGCTGAAGCTGCTGATCGCCTTCGGGCTCATGTGCGGGCTCATCGCGCTTCCCACGCTCGCCGCGCTCATTGCACCCGGCTACGCGCTCACCATCGGCGCAGCGGCGACCCTGGCCGGATTGGTCTGCGCCACTTGGTTCCGCAGCGCGATCGCGACGCCCTACGTCACCACCGTCGTACGCATGGAGGCGCTCGCTAGCTGCGACTTGGATACGCCGATTCAGTTCACCGAATACAAGGACTGTGTCGGTCGCATGACCAAGGCGATGCACAGCTTCCGCGATGCCGCAAAGAAGGAGCTCTCGCTCAACGCCGAGGCTCGTCGCCACGCTGCGATCGTCCGCGGGATGACCGCCAATCTCAGCCGCCTTGCCGAGGGTGACCTGACCGCGGAGATCACCGAGGATTACCCGGGTGACTATGCCGAGCTGCGCACCAACTTCAACGCCGCACTCGTCTCGCTTCGCGGGCTGATCGGTACCGTCAACGACAGCGCATCGACGATCCGCTCGGGCTCGGGCGAGATCGCCCAGGCCTCGGAGAGCCTCGCCCGCCGCACCGAAGCCAACGCCGCCAGCCTCGAGCAGACTTCGGCCGCCGTCGCCCAGATGGACCAGCGTCTCAAGGTGACTGCCGCTGCCGCCGGCCGCACCGTCGCCCGTGCCGACGGCGCGATTTCGACCGTCTCCGACGGCCGCGCGATCACCGATGCCGCAGTGCAGGCGATGACCCGCGTCGCCGACAGCGCCAAGGGTATCGACAGCGTGATCGAGGGCCTCGACAAGATCGCCTTCCAGACCCGCGTTCTCGCCATGAACGCCGCGGTCGAGGCCGGTCGTGCCGGCGAGGCGGGCCGCGGCTTCGCGGTTGTCGCCGATCTCGTCTCCGCGCTCGCCATGCGTGCCGAAGAGGAAGCCGGCCGTGCCCGCGACCAGCTCACCACCACGCAGACCGAAGTCGTCGCGGCCGTCGAGATGGTCCAGAAGGTCGACGGTGCGCTGATGAACATTTCGAGCGATGTCGCCGAGGTGCATCAATTGCTTGGCCAGATGGCCAGCGACAACCAGGCGCAGTCGACCGCGATCTCGGAGATCAGCACGGCGATCGCGACGATGGACCAATCGACCCAGCAGAACGCTGCGATGGTCGAGGAAACCTCCGCCGCCGCGCGCAGCCTGACCAACGAAGTCGCCGGGCTCGCCGAGCAGGCCGCGCGCTTCACGGTGGTCGTCGGCCGCGCTCCGCACGCAGCACCCGCC
>NZ_JBYSXG010000058.1:0-27592 GCF_058782005.1 Sphingomonas sp. FW306-1B-B10E | reverse complement strand
CACTTAAGCCCCTCCCCTGAAGGGGAGGGGCTTAAGTTGGTTGCCCTCTCCCCCCTCGCCCACTAACAACCCACGCTTCCGCAACACGGGGCAGGCATGTCTGACGCAGCTAAAGTCGGCATCATCATGGGCAGCACGTCCGATTGGGAGACGATGCGCCATGCCGCGCGGGTGCTCGACGAACTGGACGTGCCGCACGAGACCAAGGTCGTCTCGGCACATCGTACTCCGCAGCGGCTCTACGATTATGCCGGCAGCGCCGCGGAGCGCGGGCTCAAGGTGGTGATCGCCGGCGCGGGCGGCGCGGCGCATCTGCCGGGGATGGCCGCGGCGATGACGCATCTGCCGGTGCTCGGCGTGCCGGTCGAGAGCAAGGCGCTGAAGGGCGTCGACAGCCTCTATTCGATCGTCCAGATGCCCGGCGGCGTGCCCGTCGGCACGCTCGCGATCGGCAAGCCCGGGGCGATCAATGCCGGGCTGCTCGCCGCGGCCATCCTCGCGACCTCGGACGACGCGCTTGCCGAGCGGCTCCAGGCGTGGCGCGCGGCGCAGACCGACAGCGTCGCGACCGACCCCGAATGACCATGCTCCCACCCGGATCGGTGATCGGCATCCTCGGCGGCGGCCAGCTCGGGCGGATGCTCGCCGTCGCCGCGGCGCAATTGGGCTATCGCACCCACGTCCTCGCCCCCGATGCCGAGAGCGTCGCCGCGCAGACCGCCTCCAGCTATACCCGCGCCGATTATCACAGCCGGATCGTGCTCGACGAAGTCGCCGGACAGACCGATGTGGTGACCTACGAGTTCGAGAATATCGCGATCGGGCCGGTCGAATATCTGTCGGGCAAGGTGCCGGTGCGGCCCGGCCCGCAGAGCCTGTCGATCGCGCAGGACCGCGCGCGCGAAAAGGCCTTTGTCGGCGCGCTCGGCGGTCGGACCGCGCCTTGGGCGCCGGTCTCGAGCCTGGAGGAGTTGAAGGCGGCGCTCGACACGATTGGCACGCCGGCGATCCTCAAGACCTTGCGGCTCGGCTATGACGGCAAGGGCCAGGTCCGCATCCGCGACGCCGGCGAGGCCGAGGCGGCCTGGGCCGAGATCGGCGAGCGGCCGGCGATCCTCGAGGGCTTCGTCACCTTCAGCCACGAATTCTCGATCATCACGGTGCGCGGGATCGACGGCGCGCTGGCCAGCTATCCGCCGCCGTGGAACGAGCACAAGGACGGCATCCTCGCGCGCTCGTCGCTCCCCGCCCCCGCCGAGATTGCGCGGCACTGGGCCGAGGCGGCGACATTGGCAGGCCGCGTCGCCGAGGCGCTCGGGCATGTCGGGGTGCTGACGCTCGAATTCTTCGCCTGCGCGGACGGGCCGGTGTTCAACGAGATGGCGCCGCGGGTGCACAATTCGGGGCATTGGACGATCGAGGGCGCCGAGACCTCGCAGTTCGAGAACCATATCCGCGCGATCTGCGGGCTGCCCTTGGGCAGCACCGCGCTGACCGGGAGCCATGTCGAGATGGTCAATCTGATCGGCAGCGATGCCGATCAATGGGCGGAGCTATTGGCCGAGCCGGGGACGCATCTGCACCTTTACGGCAAGGGCAATGCCCGGCCGGGGCGCAAGATGGGGCATTTGACGCGGGTTAGGCGGTAGTCGTTCCTCCCCGGAACGGGGAGGAAAAGAAAAAGGGCCCGCCTCCTCCTGGAAGCGAGCCCCTTGTCTCAACCAAAAGGCGAAGCCCTCAGCCGCGCGTGCCCGTGATCGGGAAGCTGCCGAACGCGCCCGCGGTGACATTGCCGTTGAGATTGTCGCCGTCCACCGTCGCCTCGACCGTCAGCGTCATCGGCATGGGGATGGTGATGTCGAGCGAGAAGGTCAGCGTGTCGCCATTGACCTTGCCGTCCTTGATGTCGGTGGTGCCGAGCCCGCCCGAGAAATTGCCGGTGAAGCTGTCGCCCGCGCTCTGCACGGTCAGCACTGCCTGCTGGTCGCCCATCGGCGACTTGGTCACCGTGTTCCAGCTGCCGTCAACGTTCGCCATTTCGTCTCTCCTGATCGAGGAAATCACTTCGACGCGGCGGCCGCGGGCGAGCCCGCCACCGACGCCGCTGGGACCACCTCGACAGGGAGGCCGAGGCTGTCAAGCTGCGGCTTGACGGTCTTGGCATCGCCGACGACCACCCAGACGAACTTTTTGGGGTCGAGAGAGGCGCGTGCCGCAGCGTCAAGCTGGGCGACGGTCATGCTCCGATATTTTTGCGTCACGGTGTCGTAGAAATTGTCCGGGCGGTGGCGCAGGTCGTTCTGCTGCATCGCCGAGAGCACCGCGCCCGACGTCTCGAATCGGCCGGCGAGCTCGCGGGTGGTGCCGTTGATCTCGCGCGTGAGTTCGGCCTCGGTGACGCCCTTGGTGGTCAGGAAGTCGCCGACCTGCTGCTGGAGCGCCTTGATCGATTCGCCGGTCTTGTCGGCCTGGACCGGCGCGCTGATCGTGTAGGGCACGGCCTTTTCGAGCCAGTCATAGCCGCCGCGCACGCCGTACGACCAATGCTTGTTCTCGCGCAGCTCCATGTTGATCCGCGACAGGAAGCCCGCGCCGAGCACCTGGTTCGCCGTGAGCGTGGTGAGCAATTCGCTCGACGGATCGAGCGACGTCATCTGCGCGGCGAGGATCAGCGACTGCGGCGAATCGGGCCGGTCGACCAGCACGATCTTGGGTGCGGCCTGCTTCGGCGCGACGGTGAACGCCTTGGTGCCCGCAGCGCCCTGCCCAGCCCAATTGCCGAAGCGCGCCTCGAGCGCCGCCTTGACCTCGGCGAGCGGACGATCGCTGACCACGAAGATCTTGGCTTTGTCGGGCCGGATCCAGGCGCGGTAGAAGGCGAGCAGATCGTCGCGGGTCAGCGCCTTGACCGCGACGGGGTCGCCGCCGCCCGCGCCGAGCTTGGCATAGGGATTGCCGGCCCCGTAGAGCAAGGGCGGCAGCACCCGGTTGCCGAGGCCCTGCGGATCGGTGAGCTCCTGCGCGATGCCGGTGAGCTGAGTCGCGCGGAGCCGCTCGATCTCGGCGGGCGCGAAAGCGGGATTGCGCACGACATCGGCGAACAGGTCGAGCGCGCCGGCCAGGTTCGGGCTGGGCGCCGCGACCGACAGATAGGTGCGATCGGCCGAGCTGCCGGCGCCGATCGTCGCGCCGAGCCGCTCGCGCGCTTCGGCGATCGCGATCGAATCCCTGCTGGTGGTGCCTTCGTCGAGCAACCCGAGCATCAGGCTCTGCGTGCCGAGCTTGCCCGCCGGATCGGCAGCGGCACCGGCATCGAAGCTGATCACCACCTGGCTGGTCGGGACGGCGGCGCGATTGGCATAGACGATCTCGACACCGTTCGAGAGCTTGGCCCGGCTGACATCGGGGAAGTCGAGGTCGCCGATCTGCGACACCGCCGGCAGCGCGCCGCGCGTACCCTTGACGGCCTCGGCCTTGGGGGCCTCGGCAGGGCGGGCAGCCGCCGGGACGGTCGCGGCCTCCTGATAGGCTTCGCGCTGGCCGGGCTCGACCATGATCGTCAGCGCCGGGCGGGTCAGCCACTTCTTGCCCGCCGCCTGGACCTGGGCGGGGGTGATCCGTGCGGTCTCGGCGAGCTGCTTCTTGAAGAAGGCGGGATCGCCCGAATAAAGCTCGCCCGAGGCAAGCGCGACCGCCTTGCCGCCGAAGCCGCCGACCGATTCGAGCTCGAAGATGCGGCCCGACACCGCCTGGGTGGCGACGCGCTGGACTTCGTCGGCAGTGGGGCCGTTCTGGATCAGATCGGCGACGATCTCGTCGAGGCGCTTAGCGACGAGATTGGGATCGACCCCGGGCTTGACGATCGCCTGGACCCCGAAGATGCCGAGCTGCGACATCGACTGGATGCCGGCCGAGACCTGCACGGCGAGCTTTTCCTTGCGGACCAGCGCATTGTCGAGGCGCGAGCTGGCGAGCCCGCCGAGCACGTCACCGAAGGCATCGAGCGCGACTGCGTCGGGATCGTTCATCCCCGGCACCGCCCAGCGGCGCAGCACCAGGGTTGCAGCGACACGGTCCTGCATCTTGACCAGCTTGGGCGCGGCGAGCGTCGGCACCGTGACCGCCGGCAGGTTGCTCTTGGGCCCCGCGGCGATCTTGCCGAAATATTTCTCGACCAGCGGGCGCGCTTCCTTGGCGTCGATATCGCCGGCGAGCACCAGCACGGCGTTGTTCGGGCCGTAATGCGAGCGGAACCAGTTCTTGACGTCGTCGAGGCTGGCGGCATCGAGATCGGCCATCGAGCCGATCACGTTATGGCCATAGGGGCTGCCGGCGAGCAGTTCCTCGAGCACCTTGTAATAGACCAAGCCATAGGGCTGGTTGTCGCCCTGGCGCTTCTCGTTCTGGACGACGCCGCGCTGCTCGTCGAGCACGTCCTGCGTGATCGCACCGAGCAGATAGCCCATGCGGTCGCTCTCGAGGAACAGCGCACGGTCGAGCGCGGGCCGGGGCACGGTCTCGAAATAATTGGTGCGATCGAAGCTGGTGGTGCCGTTGAAGTCGGTCGCGCCGACCTGCTTGAGCGGCTCGAAGAAATCGCCCGGGGCGTTTTCCGAACCGTTGAACATCAGATGCTCGAACAGATGCGCGAAGCCGGTCTTGCCCTGCGGCTCGTGCTTCGAGCCGACATCGTACCAAGTCGACACCGCGACGATCGGCGCCTTGCGGTCGGTATGGACGATGACGCGCAGCCCGTTGGCGAGCTTGAACTCCTCGTACGGAATGTCGACGCGCTTGACGAGCTCGGCGACCGGGACCGGCTTGGCCGAAGGCGCCTGCTGCGCGGCGGCGGGCAAGGCGGTGGCGAGCGCGATCGCGGCTGCACTGCAGGTCATCAGGAACGACTTCATGTGGTGATCTTCCCCCGGGGAGCGTCGATATCGGCGCCGAACATAGCGAGGACGGTAACCGCTGCAACCGAATCCGCGGGCACGAGAAACGCAGTGCGAAGGGTCCACGCTCTCATCCCAATCGATGCGTTGTTATCCTCCCCCGCCAGGGGGAGGATAGCGGACCCCGGCACATGGTCGGGGCGACGCGTTGGGGTTGCGGCGCTCCGCACTTCGACTAGCCTGTATGTGTCCCTGCCAAGCGAAAGTCCCTTCATGCGCGCCGCCACCTTCCTCGCCGGGCTGTTGCTCGCCGCCGCGCCGCTCGCCGCGCACGGCCAGGCGCGCGACGAGCCCGCGTTCAGCGCGGCCGAGATCCGCAAGCACGTCACCTTCCTAGCCGACGACCGGCTCGAGGGGCGCGACGCCGGCACGCCTGGGCACGAGATCGCCGCGCGCTATGTCGCCGACCAGTTCGCCGCTCTGGGCCTCAAGCCGGGCGGGACCGACAAAAGCTGGTTCCAGCAGGTTTCGCTCACCGAATACGGCCTCGACCCGCGCCGCCCCGCCACGCTGCGGATCGGTACGCGCAGTTTCGCCAATGGCAACGACGTGCTGATCGCGCCGTCGCCGCGCTTCGGCAGCGCCACGCAGACCGTGTCCGGCGCGGCGGTCTTCGTCGGCTTTGGCATCGAGGCGCCCGATCTCGGTCGCGACGATTATGCCGGGCTCGATCTGCGCGGCAAATTCGCGGTGATCCTGCTGGGCATGCCCCGGGGTATGCCCAGCGCGACGGCGGCGCGGCTCATCGCCGAGCGCGGGATCGTCGCCGCCAGGCACGGGGCCGTGGGCATCCTGTACGTCGCCGCGCCGAGCGATGACATGCTGTGGCGCGCCGCGGCGAACACCGTCCCCCAGGATGCGACCAAGTGGCTGAGCGACGAGGGGTTTCCCGACGGGCAGGATCCCGGCGTGGCGATCGGCGCCTATCTGAACGCCGCTGCGGCAAAGGCGCTGTTCGCAGGCGCGCCGATGCGCATCGAGCAGATGTTCGCCGCCGCCGCGGCATCCGATGCCAGGGTCAAGGGGTTCGCGCTCAAGCAGCGCGCCACGCTCTCGCGCACCAGCAAGGTCCGGGCCTATCGCAGTCCCAATGTGATCGGCGTGCTTCCCGGGTCCGACCCGAGGCTCGCGAGCCAATATGTCGTGCTCAGCGCGCATCTCGACCATGTCGGTCGCGACCCGCATCTGCCGGGCGACCAGATCCACAACGGCGCGATGGACAATGCCGCCGGGGTGGCGACGATGCTCGAAGCGGCGCGCGCGTTCGCCAAGGGCAAGACGCGGCCGAAACGCTCGATCCTGTTCGTCGCGCTGACCGCCGAGGAGGACGGGCTGCTCGGCTCCAGCTATCTCGCCCAGCATCCGGTGACGGGAACGGGCAAGCTGGTTGCCGACGTCAATCTCGACATGCCTATCCTGCTCTACGATTTCCAGGACGTGATCGCGTTCGGGGCTGAGCATTCGACGATGGGCGAGATCGTCGCGCGCGCCGGCGCACGAATGGGGGTCACCGTCTCGCCCGATCCGATGCCCGAGGAGCAGTTCTTCGTGCGATCCGACCATTTCAACTTCGTCAAGGCAGGCGTGCCGTCGATCTTCCTGATGACCGGCTTCGCCAATGGCGGAGAGAAGGCGTTCCGCGACTTCCTGGCCAACAATTACCACCAGCCGTCGGACCAGCTCGACCTGCCGTTCCGCTGGGATGCGGGGGCGAAGTTCGCGCGGCTCAATTACTGGATCGCCCGCGAAGTCGCCGACGCGGCCGAGCCGCCGCTTTGGTACGAAGGCGACCCGTTCGGCGATCGCTTCGCGCCCGATGCAGCCAGGGCGCCACGGCGGGCCAACTGATCGCACCATAACGGAGGCGTCAGCACTCGCGCGCGCGGCGCAATCGGGCAAGCTTGGCTGCACAGCAACGGAGGTGCAGGTGGCCGAGCATTGCAGCCGGTCTCGCGATGCCGCCAAGACCGGCACGGCGCAGCGGGTCGAGGCGGTCCCGGGACACGTGCTTTCCGGGCGCCGCCCGGTCCAGAGGATGAAGCATCACGCCGCGCAACTAAACACGCGTCCCGCCAATCGAACCGGCCTTCCTGATCGGCTCAAGACCGGCATCGAGGCACTGTCCGGAATCGCACTCGACGACGTCACTGTCCATCGCAACTCGTCTCGCCCGGCGCAGCTTCGGGCGCTTGCCTTTGCCCAGGGAACCGACATTCATCTCGGGCCAGGCCAGGAACGGCATCTGCCGCACGAAGCATGGCACGTCGTCCAGCAGAAGCAGGGCCGCGTCCAGGCCACGATGCGATCGGGTGGCGCGCCCATCAACGACGATGTCCGGCTGGAACGCGAAGCCGACAGAATGGGCGCACGCGCTGCGACACATGTCGAAACGGCGCCAGCCCGGTCGCCTGAGACGATGGCGCTTAGCGCCGCTCCGGTCGCGCAATGCGCCGGGCATGTGCGGTTTGCCAATCTCCATCCGAACTATCAGGAAAAAGGCGACGCGATCGTTGACGGCCTGCTCAACACGCCGACCATCGCCACCTATCTGGGCACGCGCGATGTGCTGATCACGCTTGAGTTCGAAGCACAATTCGCCACGGTCAAAACCGTCGGGGACCAGGTGCAGATCAAGCTCTCACCTTGGTTCTTCGAGCAGCAGAGCCGCGGTCGTATCCTCGGCATGCTAGCCCACGAACTCGCCGTTCATCCGCTCGCTCGCGCCGCGATGAGCCCCGTGGAGATCGCCGGCGAGAACACGGCAGTGACCGCGAACACCGCCTACCCGACCGGCGTTCCCGGCCATGACATCCGTGCGGGCGAAGCCGGCCAGCAGGATCACGTCTTCGCGACGGTGGCCGGAGAGCCGCGCTTCGTTCATTATCGCCAGACCGTCTTCGAAATGGCCCGCGCGATGCACGCCGCTTCCCAGGGAGCCATGGCGCATGGCGTAACGCCAGCCCATGTCACCGATCTGATCATGACCTATCTCTCGGATCTGGCGATGATCCTCGCGACCAATGACCATCGCTGGAAAGTTGCCGTCAGAGCGGCATTGACCGCGCAGATCTTCAATCTTGAGCGGGCGCGCTGGATCAACTCGCTCAATGCCAACGATCCTGTGGAAGCTGCCCTGATAAACCTAACCCCCGGACCGAAGACCGGGGGGGACGTGCTTGGCGAGGTCACGGGCATGGTGGGGAGGTTCGCTCTAGGTCCCGCCCGGAACAGCAGGAGCGACGCGAACTACGAGCACGACAATCCTACAGGCGGCCCGCTTGCCCCGGTCAGCCGCATACAGGCCGACGTGATCAGCGATCACGGGCTCACGCTGGTTGGGCCCACCCTCGACCTCTTCGCGGCCATCGCAAATGCCGGCATGCTCAGCAATGTACGAGCCACTATAGGCACACGGCTAGGCAGCATCCCCACCCCTACCTCGCAGCAAGCCCGGATCCGCAACAGGCTATCGGCGTCGACCATCTATAATCCGCTTGGCTGGGATGCGCTCAACATGATTGCATGGGCGTTGAATAGGACGATCCGGATCCTCCAGCCCGACGGCAAGATGATCCAGGCAGACTATGCCGGCGCGACAATCTCGATCGCCTGGGTGAAGGAGCCCAACCCGCATTACCGGGTGTTGATGTAGCCCGGCCGAGGCCTTGTGTTGCACAATGGCAACACTACATTCGGCCCCGTAACCAAATGGGGCCAGCATGAACCTCGAGAAATTCACCGACCGCGCCAAGGGCTTCCTTCAGTCGGCACAGACCGTCGCGATCCGCATGAGCCACCAGCGCATCGCGCCCGAGCACCTGCTCAAGGCACTGCTCGAGGACGAGCAGGGCATGGCGAGCGGGCTGATCGGCGCGGCGGGCGGCGACGCCAAGCGCGCACTGGCCGAGACCGACGCGGCGCTGGCCAAGATCCCGGCGGTGTCGGGCGGCGGCGCGCAGCAAACCCCCGGGCTCGACAATGACGCGGTGCGCGTGCTCGATTCGGCCGAGCAGGTCGCAACCAAGGCGGGCGACAGCTTCGTCACGGTCGAGCGGCTGCTGCTCGCGTTGACGCTCGCCACCACCACCGCTGCGGGCAAGGCACTCGCTGCCGCCGGGGTGAAAGCCGAGGCGCTCAACGGCGCGATCAACCATCTGCGCAAGGGCAAGACCGCCGACACCGCCGGTGCCGAGGACCGCTATGACGCGCTCAAGAAGTTCGCTCGCGACCTCACCGATGCCGCGCGCGCCGGCAAGCTCGATCCGGTGATCGGGCGCGACGAGGAGATCCGCCGGACGATCCAGATCCTCGCGCGGCGCACCAAGAACAACCCGGTGCTGATCGGCGAGCCCGGTGTCGGCAAGACCGCGATCGCCGAGGGCCTGGCGCTGCGCATCGCCAATGGCGACGTGCCCGACAATCTCAAGAACCGTACCCTGATGTCGCTCGACATGGGCAGCCTGATCGCGGGTGCCAAATATCGCGGCGAGTTCGAGGAGCGGCTGAAGGGCGTGCTCGACGAAGTGAAGGCCGGCGAAGGCGACATCATCCTGTTCATCGACGAGATGCACCAGCTGATCGGCGCCGGTAAGACCGAGGGCGCGATGGACGCGGGCAATCTCCTGAAGCCTGCGCTTGCCCGCGGCGAGCTCCACTGCATCGGCGCCACCACGCTCGACGAGTACCGGAAGTACGTCGAGAAGGACCCGGCGCTGCAGCGGCGCTTCCAGCCGGTGTTCGTCGGCGAGCCCACGGTCGAGGACACGATCTCGATCCTGCGCGGCCTCAAGGAAAAATACGAGCTGCATCACGGCGTGCGGATCACCGACGGCGCGATCGTCAGCGCGGCGACCCTCTCCAACCGCTACATCACCGACCGCTTCCTCCCCGACAAGGCGATCGACCTGATGGACGAGGCGGCGAGCCGCATCCGCATGGAGGTCGAGTCCAAGCCCGAGGAGATAGAGAACCTCGACCGCAAGATCATCCAGCTCAAGATCGAGCGCGAGGCGCTCCGCAAGGAGACCGATGCCGCGTCGAAGGACCGGCTCGCCACGCTTGAGGCCGACCTCGCCAATCTAGAGCAGCAATCGGGCGAACTGACCGCGCGCTGGCAGGCCGAGAAGGACAAGATCAACGCCGAATCGAAGCTCAAGGAGCAGCTCGACGCCGCCAAGCTCGAACTCGATCAGGCGCAGCGCGCGGGCGATCTCGGCAAGATGGCCGAGCTCAACTACGGCACGATCCCCGCGCTCACCAAACAACTGGAAGCCGCACAGCAGCAGACCGGCAATGCGATGCTGCGCGAGGAAGTCACCAGCGAGGACATCGCCGCAGTCGTCGCGCGCTGGACCGGCATTCCCGTCGACAAGATGCTCGAGGGCGAACGCGAGAAATTGCTCCACATGGAGGAGCAGCTCGGCAAGCGCGTCATCGGCCAGTCGGATGCGGTCAAGGCCGTGTCGACCGCAGTGCGGCGTTCGCGCGCAGGGTTGCAGGACCCCAACCGTCCGCTCGGATCGTTCCTGTTCCTGGGACCTACCGGTGTCGGCAAGACCGAGCTGACCAAGGCGCTCGCCGAATTCCTGTTCGACGATCCCAATGCCATGGTCCGCATCGACATGAGCGAGTTCATGGAGAAGCACAGCGTCGCGCGGCTGCTCGGCGCCCCTCCCGGCTATGTCGGCTATGAGGAAGGCGGCGTGCTGACCGAGGCGGTGCGGCGGCGGCCTTATCAGGTCGTGCTGTTCGACGAAGTCGAAAAGGCGCATGGCGACGTGTTCAACGTGCTGCTCCAGGTGCTCGACGACGGGCGGCTGACCGACGGCCAGGGCCGCACGGTCGATTTCTCGAACACGATCGTGATCCTGACCTCGAACCTCGGGTCGCAATTCCTGACCAACCTTGCCGATGGCCAGAAGGTCGAGGACGTCGAGCCGCAAGTGATGGAGATCGTCCGCGCGCATTTCCGGCCCGAATTCCTCAACCGGCTCGACGAGATCATCCTGTTCCACCGGCTCGCGGCCGAGCACATGGCGCCGATCGTGGACATCCAGGTGGGCCGCGTCAGCAAGCTGCTTGCCGACCGCAAGATCCGGATCGAGTTGACCGATGCCGCGCGCGCGTGGCTCGGACGGGTCGGCTATGATCCGGTCTATGGCGCCCGGCCGCTCAAGCGCGCGGTGCAGCGCTATCTGCAGGATCCGCTCGCCGACCTGATCCTGCGCGGCGACGCCAAGGACGGGTCGACCGTGCAGATCGACGAGGGCGACGGCGCGCTGAAATTGAGCGTGGCGTGAACTGTTCCCCGGCGAAGGCCGGGGTCCAGTTACGGCGGTCTTCGAGAGGGCGGTCCGCACGCGCCGGCTTCGTCGAAACTGGGTCCCGGCCTTCGCCGGGGAACAGGCTAGCTCAGCAGCCCGCTTGGCGCTGGCAGGTGTTGGTCTGCGAGCGCTCGACATTCTGGCGGTCGAGCTGGCGCTGCTCGGCCCATTCGGCGCGAGTCATGCAGACCTTGCGTGTCTGGAGGCGGCTGCCGAGCACGTCCTCCTTCTTGCACACGACCTCGTTGGGGTCGCGCGTCTTGGGCTTGGATTCCTGCGCGGCCGCGAGCGGCGCGACGAGCGAGAGCAGGGAAGCCGCGACGATCGCGGTGGCGGTTCGAGTCATGGCACGATTTCCACTATAAGGCCGCCCGACAGCGGCTCCACGCCGGGATTTTGAGCGCGATCCGCGCCCGAGTCCAGTGCTCAGAGGCTGTAGCCGAATTTCTCGACCCAAGGCGCCAGCACTGGCAGCACGGGCTCGAGATGCGCGCGATAGCGATGCCAGCGGCCCGCGGCGCGCTTGTAGATCGGCTCGGTCACCTGCGAATAGCTGGCGGTGGTGATCAGCCCGCGCGCTTTGGCAGTGCGGGTATGGTCGAGCGCTTGTGGATGCCAATCGAGCCCGAGCCAGTCGAACAACGGCCGGACTTCAGCTTCGACATCCTCGATCAGCCGCTCATAGACGATGGGGTGTGCGGCGACGGGGAACAGCGTGCCCGCACGCTCCCAATGGCTGAAGCTCAGGTCGTAGAGCTCCACGGCATCCTCGATCTGCAGGAAGTTCGACATCGCGCGGTTGAGCCTGAAATTGCTCATGAAGCAGCTGAGCAGCACGTCGCACGGATGGCGCAGCGCGAGGATGAAGCGCGCCTCGGGGAAAAGCCGCTGGATCAGCGGAACCTTGGAAAGGAATAGCGGAGACTTGTCGATCAGCAGCCGTCCGTCGAGCGGCGCGAAGCTTGCAGCTTCCTCGAAATAGCGCGCGCGTGCCGCGGCGATCGCATCGGCATCCATCGCCGCGAGGTTTGCCAGCCCGCCGATCGCGTCGGCGACGATGTTGAGCGGCGGCTTTTCTTCCATCACTGCAGTGTCGGGATGGCCCATCAGGATCGTGTCGAGCAGGGTCGTGCCCGAGCGCGGGAAGCCGACGAGGAACACCGGCGCGGGCCGCACCGGCGCGGGCACGTCGCGCGTCCACCCCGCGACCCATTCGGGGGTCATCTGGGCCAGTTCGCCGCGCAATTCGTCGCGCAACTCTGCAGCGCGCTTGAGCGGCTCCGACACGTCCATCGCATGCAGCCGCGCGGTTTGCGCGTACCAGTGGAAAGCTTCGTCCGAGCGGCCGAGCCGGTCGAGCAGGGTCGCGCGCAGGTGCGCGGTGCGTTCAGGCTCGATCTCGGGCGGGACCAGGTCGAGCGCGGCCAGCCCCTCCTCGAAGGCTTTGGCTCGGCGGTGCTCGAACGCGCGCAGAAAGCTCAGCGTGCCGATATCCACGCCGTTCGCTTCGGCGCGCGCGACCAACGGTGCGAACGCGTCTTCGCGATTTGTGTGCTCGTAATGGATCACCAGCCCGAGATACGCATCGCGCGCGCCTGCATCGAGAGCGAGCGCCTGGAGATAAGCGCGCTCGGCCTTCTCGGTCTCCATCGCCAACGCATATTCAATGCCGAGTTCAATCTGGAGATCCGCGCGCGCGGGATCGCATTGCGCCGCCGCTTCGAGCATCGCCAGCGCCTCCCCTGCCCGGCCCTCAGCCTTGAGCAGCGCGTAGTATTCGCGGCGGACATGCGCATCCGTCGGGAAATCATGCACCGCGGTCCGCAAGATCGATTCGGCATCGGCTTGCCGCCCCGCGGTGCGCAGCGCGATCGCCAAGTTGATCCGGGTCGGCGCCGCATGCTGATCCATCGCTACCGCCCTTTCAAGCGCCGCAATCCCCGCCTCAAAGTCGCCAAGTGCCGAACGGGCGTTGCCGAGGTTGTTCCAGCTTTCGAAATCCTGCGGTGCGCGCTCCACCACGAACGCATAGGCTTCGGCCGCTTCGTCGAAGCGATCGAGCGCCTGCGCTAGAAAACCGCGGTAACGGGCGACGCGCAGCGACGGGTCGGCAAAGGCGCTTTCCCGTGTCGCCACGGCAAGCGCCGCTTCGCGATTTCCCAGATCGATCAGCACGGCGATCAGGTTACACAGGATCGTGACGTCACCCGGCCTCGCGCGATGCGCCTGCCCAAGCTGTTCGGCGGCCCCGGCGAGATCGCCCGCACGCGCCGCGAGCATTCCCAGAAAGGCGTGGAGCGGCGCCGGTTCCGGGCTTCGCGGCACCGCCTCCTCGGCACGCGCGCGGGCGCCGGCAAGGTCGCCGGCTTGGGCGGCGCGCATCGCCTCGCGAAGCGCCGCGGCGGTGGATGCATCGAGCGTGGGTGCAGTGGCCATGCGCCAGCTATGAACCGCCATGCGTAGCCGGCGCAAGCAGCGCAGGGCCGGCGCGCGATGGTTAAAAAAAAGGCGGCCGGTTTGCACCGACCGCCCCCAATGGGTCTTTTTGCCGAACCTTAGAAGTTCAGGGTGATACCTGCGAACAGGTAGCGGCCGAGCGCGTCATAGGTGGCCGGATAGGTGTTGCCGTTGCACGGACCGGTCGGGCAGAGGTTCGAACCCCCGCGACCGGCATTGCCCGAAGTCACCAGCGGCGGCTCGAGGTCGAACAGATTGTTGACGCCGAGACGGAAGGTGTACGAGTCACCGATCGAGAAGGTGGTAGCCAGATCGATATAGTTGAACGGCTTCAAACGCAGGCCCGGATCGAAGTTGTTCGCACCGGCCAGGCTCTCCTGGCCGGATGCGGTCTCCGCATGGACCGGACCGATGTGACGCCACTGAACCGACAGGCCGACGCCGCCGTCCATCTGAAGCGTCGCGCGCAGCTTGTGCCGCCACTCGGGAAGCGGCGAGCCCGCATCCGTGGTGCCGCCGATGCTGCAGGTCGGACCATAGAGGCCCGCGCAGTCGTACGGCGTGCTGATGCCGTTGTTGACCTTGTAGCTGTCGAGATACGTGCCGTTCATGTTGAGCGACAGACGGCCGAGGCCGAACAGCGGCATCGAATAGGACGCACCGACTTCGATACCCTTGGTCTGCAGTTCGCCGACATTGTTCGGCAGATCGGTCACATAACCGCCCGGGGTGAGCCACAGCGAACCGGCAGCATCGCGATTGACCAGCGCGCACGAGTCCGGCGTGAAGGTCGCCGTCGCGTTGTCGACGCAATCGCCCAGGATCGCATCCTGGCCGAACGAGCGGATCGCCTGTTCCACCTTGATATCGAAATAGTCGACCGTCAGGGCGAAGCGCGGAGCGAAGCTAGGCTGGAACACGACGCCGAGCGTCTTCGTGGTCGCCTTTTCGGGCTGCAGATCTGCATTGCCGCCGATCAGGCCGTTATACTGGCCTGCCGGATTGCCGGTAACTCCCTGACCCACTGCAAGGCCCTGCGCGCGGCAGCCATAGTCAGTCGCCGCAATAGGAACGACATTTCCTTGCGCATCGGTCTTCGCGCACGGATCCTCCGAACCGTTCAGGCCGACCGTGGCGGTCGAGAACAGTTCCTGGATGTTCGGCGCACGCACCGCGCGGTTGTAAGTGCCACGGAAGCGGATGTCCTTGATCGGCGCGAAGTCCACACCGACCTTGTAGGTGTCGGTGTCATAGCTGCGATCGGCGCTCGTCTTGTACGACGAGTGACGATAGCCGGCATTGACCGCGAGCAAGTCGATGAAGTTGTTCTGCACGAGCGGGATCTGGGTCTCGCCAAACACTTCGAACACGCGGAAATTGCCCGAGATCGGCAAGGTCGCGCCGCCCTGACCGGTCAGATCGTTGGTCTGGAAGGCGTTGTCCGTCTTGAGCTCGAGCTCGGTCTTGCGCCATTCGACACCCACGTTGATGCCGACGCCGTCGGTCGCCCAGGGAGTCTGGATGCCGTAGCCGCCCAGCTGGCCGGTGAAAGAGACGTTGGCCACCTGCTCGGTGGTTTGACCGTTCTGGAAGCCGGTCGCCGACAGATAGGCGATCGATGCCGGGCTCGCTGCGCCCAGGCCACCGAAGATGTTGTACGGTACGCAATTGGTGTCGACGCCCTCGTAAGCCGAGCGGCAGATCGGGTTCACGCCGGCTACGCGCGGATCGTCGATCACGTCGAGCGCGCGGGCGAGGCGCGCGGCCGAGAACTCGTTCGAATAGACCTGCGAGTACTTCACCCGGCCGAACTGGTAATATGCGTCGTACGACCACTGCTCGCCGAGGTCGCCCTTCGCGCCGATCACACCGCGATAATTGGTGTGCTGGAGATCCGACTGACGCGGACCGCCTTCGACGTTGCGACGGAGCACCTGAAGGAACGCCCGATTATAGGAGCTCGGCAAGCCCGTATTCGGATCGACGATCGTATTGAAGAAGGTGAGCGGCGCAGCACCCGGATTCGGATTGTAGGACGCGCCAACAGCGAGCGGGAAGTTGCCGAGGAAGCCGTTGATCAGGTTCTCCGGCGTGAAGATCACCGCGCGTTGCGCGGGCGAGATCAGCGGGTTGTCGCTATTGATGGTCAGCGTGTTGCCGAAATTGCCCGACGGGGCGATCTGGGCGACGGTGCGGTCGTCCATGAACATGAATTCGAGATACGGCTTGAATGCGTCATCGACTTCATAATTGGCGAAGACGCCCGCGGTGTAGCGCTCGTCCGGACGCTGGAAATAGTTGGTCGGTGCGAAATTGTAACGGGTCGAGCCCGGCGCGACGCCGCCGCCCGGCCGGAAGTTGTAGAAAGTCGAGGTGCCGCCTTCGAACACGAGGAAGTTGCCTTCCGCCGAAGTCGCAGAGCCGCCGCAGGTCGGCGCGCCGGCCGGAGTGTTCTGGATCGTGCAGGCACTGTAATCGCGACGCGACTGCGTAACGGCATTGACCTTGCGATAGCCGAAATAGGCCATGGCATGGCCGCGATCGTCACCGCCGAAGCTGGTGCCGACCGAGAAGGTGCCGTCGAACGCTGCGCCATCGACGACGTTCGAGCTCGGATAACCGTAGCCAGACCGGCCCAGTGCGGTCTGCGCGTCGAGCAGCGGCGGAGTCAGCGAATTGCGATTGCTGTGCTGATAGACGCTGTACTGGCCGTCCATCCGAATGCCTTCAAAATCGGTATCGATGATGAAGTTGACGACGCCCGCGACCGCGTCCGCGCCGTAGGTCGACGATGCGCCGCCGGTCAGCACTTCGACGCGCTTGAGCATCGAGGCGGGGATGATGTTGATGTCGGCGGCCGAGCCGCTGCTCGGGCTCGGGTCACCCGGGAGCAGGCGGCGACCGTTGACCAGGGTCAGCGTACGGCTGGTGCCGAGGCCGCGAAGATCGACCGAGGCCGTGCCGTCCGCACCGTTGGCAAGCGACGACGACTGGCTGGCGAACACTGCCGGCAGCGAGTTGAGCAGATCTTCGACGCGGGTCGTGCCCTGGAGCTTGACGTCCTCGGCACCGACGACGGTGACGGGTGCGGTCGACGTGATGTTGGCCTGCGGGATGCGCGAGCCGGTGACGACGATGTCGCCCTGCGTATCGGAAGCGTCGTCAGCCGACTGGCCTTCGACAGGGCCGGCCACCGGAACCTCGCTCTGCGCGAAAGCAGGTGCGGCGAACAACGTGCCCGCAAGCACGAGCGCGGACAACGCCGAACCTCCGCGCAAGCCGCGTGCGATAGTGGATTTCTTCATGGTGATCCCTCGCTTACTGCAGCCGGGTCCCTGGACCGGCGGCCGCCATGTCTCCCCGCTCCGCATGCCGCGCTGTGCACGTGCAACAATCAGAGCTTGGACGCTGGGATGAAGCGGCGCTTTGCTGGTGTAAAGCACGCATTGGCTCAGCCTGCCGCCTTCCTGCGGGGTGTAACTAAAAAGCCACAGAATAGGTTCGATTGTTGCGCAGCAACATCGAGACGTGCACAAATATTATGCTGCAGTGCATGATGACATGCGGATCAGTCTGCAGCGGGCATCGGTCCGGCGATTAGCAGCGGATCGATCCGCGCGTCGCGCCACTTGAGGCTCCAGTGCAGATGCGGGCCCGTGGCACGTCCGGTGCGTCCCACCGCGCCGATCGGCTGGCCCCGCCGAACTTGCTGGCCGAGCTTCACGTCGATCCGCGACAGATGCATGAATGCGGTGTTGAGCCCCATGCCGTGATCGATCATCAGCAGATTGCCCTCAAGCGTGAACGGCGCCGCCGCGGCGAGCACGACCACGCCGTCGGCCGGCGCGAGCACGGTCGTCCCGGTGGGCCGCGCGATATCGATCCCCGAATGATAGGCCCCCGGCTCGCCGCGATAGATGCGCTGCGACCCGAACAGGGTCGAGATGCGCCCGGTCACCGGCCACAGGAAGGTCTGGCGCCAACCCTGGGAATCGCTGCGCAGCGCACGGGCGGCATTGATCTGGGCGAGCTCGGCCGGGCGGACCCGCTCGAACTCGGGGCGCGGCACCGGATATTTGGGCAAGGTGTTGAGGCGCGAAATGTCCCAAGCGCGCGGGGCGATCGCCAGCGCCTGGCGGACTTCGCTGCCATTTCCCAGCCGCGCGGCGAGCAAGGCGGTCGACGGCGCATCGCGGTCGAAGGCGATCAGGAAGCGGCGATCAGCGGCGATTTCGACGGGCGTGCCGTTCAGGCTGAGCAGAGTGGTCCCGCGCGGCGCGGTCCCGGTCGCGGCACCGCCCTGGACCAATTGGCCGCTCAGCGCGAAGCGATCGGCCTGCGCCGCGCCGGCAAGGGCTGGGCCGCTCTGCTGGGCGCTCGCTGCACTGCACAGAAGAATCGAGGCCAGCAGGGCAACGGTGCGCCGTGCGAGCCTCACTTGCCGTGCAGCGCCGTCGCCGCATGTTCGGCAGCGGCATAGGGCTCCTGGCGATCGACGCTCCAATAGCGCAGAATCTCGAGCGGGATGCGTTCGCCGCTGACCGCGCAGACGACATGATCGCCGGGCGCGAGCACGCGAAAGCCGTTGGCCATGTAGTGCAGCTTGGCAGCGCGGGCGGTGTTGGACATCAGCATGGCGGCGTCTCTTCGTTGCGGATAGGGTTCAGAGCAGGCTGGGCTGTTCGGGCTTGGCGGCAGTGTAGGATTTGGGCGCGGCGCGCTCAACCCGGGCGTCGACCGGACCGTCCCTGAACTGCAACGTGATCGCCCCCGCCGCCTGCGCCTCGGCGACGGTGGTGACGACCTTGCCGCTCGCCTTGGCACCGACACGGACATAGCCGCGCTCGAGAAGATTGTCCGGATTGACGCTGTCGAGCAGCCGCGAGACGCCGTCAAAGCGATGCCGCGCGGTCGCCACCAGCTGGTCGAGCACCGCGGGCCGCAGCGCGCCGGCATCGCGATCGAGCCGCGCGCGCGCCAGCGTCACGCGGCGTTCGAGCGCGCGGTCGAGCCGGCCGGCAAGGTCGTCCATCTTCTGGCGCTGGGGTCCGAGCAGGGCATCGCGGCGCGGCAGCACGCGGACCAGCGCCTGGAGGCGTTCGCCGGCGCGCTCGTGATAACGGCGGACGCAACGCTCCGTGCGGTGCGCGAGTGTCGCGACGGTGTGGCGGACATCGGCGAGCACCGGGACGGCGATCTCGGCGGCGGCCGTCGGGGTCGGCGCGCGCAGGTCCGCAGCGAAGTCGCACAGGCTGGTGTCGGTCTCGTGCCCGACCGCCGAGATCACCGGGATACCGCATTCGGCGACGGCGCGGACGACAGCTTCCTCGTTGAAGGTCCACAGATCCTCGATCGAGCCGCCGCCCCGCGCGACGATCAGCAGATCGGGCCGACGGACGGGACCGTCGGTGGGCAGCGCGTCGAAGCCGCGCACCGCCGCGGCGACTTCGGCGGCGGAACCATCGCCCTGGACCTTGACCGGCCAGACCAGGACATGGCTAGGAAAGCGGTCGCCGAGCCGGTGGAGGATGTCGCGGATCACGGCGCCGGTCGGCGAGGTCACCACGCCGATCGTGCGCGGCATGTGCGGCAGCGGCTTCTTGCGCGCGGCATCGAACAGCCCCTCGCCCGCCAGCTTGGCCTTCAATTTCTCGAACAGCGCCATCAGCGCGCCTTCGCCGGCGAGCTCCATCCGCTCGATGACGATCTGATATTTGGAGCGGCCGGGATAGGTGGTGAGCTTGCCCGTGGCGATCACTTCGATCCCGTCCTGCGCCGCGAAGGGCAGCGCCGCCGCCGCGCCGCGCCAGATCACCCCGTCGATCACCGCGTCGGAATCCTTCAGGCACAGATAGGCATGGCCCGAGGCGGCGCGCTTCCACCCCGAAATCTCGCCGCGCAGCCGGACATGGCCGAACTCGCCCTCGACCATCCGCTTCAAGGATTGGGAGAGCTCGCTGACGCTCATGGCCGGTGCGTTGTCCCCCGGCATTTGCTCGGCTACGAGCCGGCCGGATGACGTATCGAAAAAGGGGTCGGCCATGAACGTCCTGCTACTCGGGTCGGGAGGCCGCGAGCACGCGCTCGCGTGGAAACTGGCGCAATCGCCGCTCCTCGCGAAGCTCTACGCCGCGCCGGGCAATCCGGGAATAGCCGAGCATGCCGAATGCGTCGACCTGACGCTTGCGGACCACCGCGCGGTAATCGATTTCTGCATCCGCCATTCAATCCAGTTCGTCGTGATCGGGCCCGAGGCGCCCCTGGTCGCGGGGCTCGGCGACAATCTGCGGACGATGGGCGTGGGCGTGTTCGGCCCCAACAAGGCCGCGGCGCAGCTCGAAGGATCGAAGGGCTTCACCAAGGATCTGTGCGCACGCGAGAGCATTCCGACCGCCGGCTATGTCCGCGTCGAGAGCCGCGACGGTGCGCTCGCCAGCCTCGAAGACTTCGCCTTGCCGGTGGTGATCAAGGCCGATGGGCTCGCCGCGGGCAAGGGCGTCACGGTGGCGATGACCCGGGACGAGGCCGAGGAAGCGATCGGCGCGATCTTCGCGGTGCCGGGCGGCAGCGCGGTGATCGAGGAATTCCTGGAGGGCGAGGAAGCCAGCCTGTTCGTGCTGACCGACGGAACACATCTGCTCCCGTTCGGCTCGGCGCAGGATCACAAGCGCGTCGGCGATGGCGACACCGGCCCGAACACCGGCGGGATGGGCGCATACAGCCCCGCGCGCGTGCTCACTGCCGAACTCGAGCGCCAGTCAATCGACACGATCGTCCGGCCGACGGTCGAAGCGCTGGCGCGGATGGGCTCACCCTATTCGGGGGTGCTCTATGCGGGGCTGATGCTCACTGCCCAGGGTCCCAAGCTCATCGAGTATAATGCCCGCTTCGGCGATCCCGAATGCCAGGTGTTGATGCTGCGTTTCGAAGGCGATCTGCTCGAGCTGATGGTGGCGACCGCCAAAAGCGAGCTCGCCGGCCGCGCCGACCCCGCTTTCTCGGCGGACACCGCGCTGACCGTGGTGATGGCGGCGAACGGCTATCCCGGCACGCCCGAGACCGGCGGGGCGATCGGCGGGATCGACGCGGCCGAGGCAACCGGGGCGAAGGTGTTCCATGCCGGCACCCGGCGCGACGGCGACACGCTGGTCGCGAGCGGCGGGCGCGTGCTCGCAGTGACCGCGCGCGGCGGGAGCGTGCGTGAGGCGCAGACCGCCGCGTATCGCGCGGTGGACGCGCTCGATTTCCCGAGCGGCTTCTGCCGGCGCGACATCGGCTGGCGCGAAGTCGAACGCGAACGAGCGGAGGCGTAAGCACGCAATGCCGCGCTCCGGAACGAATTTCTGGCTGCGGCGTGGTATCGGCATCGTCGCCGGGCTGACCATCGCCGCGCCAGCCTGCGCGCAGGAAGCAGCCCCTGCTGCGGCTTCTCCGGCGGGCGACTATGTCCATTCGGAAAGGGAACTCGTCGCGGGGATCCGACTGAATCCCGACGGCACCTTCCTCTACGGGCTGACGGTGGGGTCGCTGGACGAGCGCGCGCGGGGCCACTGGAAGGCCGCCGGCAACCGCATCGAGCTGACCAGCGATCCGCGACCCGTGCCGCCGACGATCACCCCCGGGCGGATCGAGACTACGCCCGGCAAGCCCTTCGCGCTGCGCGTTCTCTCGCCGACGGGCAATGACGTCCCGGGAGTGGATTTGCGGATCGAGTTCGATACCGGCGCACCGCTCGATTCCTACCTGACCGGTGGACCCTGGTCGCTCCCCGCCGATGAGCGTCGCACACCGCGCTTCGTGACCTTCCGCATGGCGCCCTACCGGCTGCAATCTCCCCGCCTCGCGCTCGATGCCCGACAAGGCCGCAGCGCGATATTCGATCTGACGCCGAACGACTTCGGCGTGGTCGATTTGACCGGCGTGCCCGCCGAGATCCGGGATGACACGCTGACGCTGCACCGGCCCGAAGGAAGCATGGCGTTCGAACGCGCCAGGCCCTGACCCATGGCGCGACGCCCGGCATCTTTCGCCAGGCGCCGCGCCAGATCGGTCAGAAGCGGTAGTTGGCGCTCACCGTGAAGTTGCGCGGCGCGCCGTAGCGGTACTGGCTGAAGAAGCCGGCCTGGCTGTAATAGGTCTTGTCGAGCAGATTCTCGACATTGGCCTGAACCTGGAGTTGCTCGGTCACCGCGACGCGCGCCATCAGATTGACGATGGCGTAGCCGTCCTGCTGGAAGACGAACGGCGCGGCGGTGACCGGATTGGTGCCGGCCGAATAGGCCTTGCTGCGATAATTGACGCCGCCGCCGATCGTGAAGCGATCGACCTCATAAGTGGTGAACAGCTTGAGCAGCCGGCGCGGCTGATCGGTGTTCGCCGGATTGTCCTCCTCGTCCTCGGCCTTGAACTGGCTGTAGCCGAGGTTGATGTTCCAGCCCGGCAGCGGCCGGCCGGTGACCTCGACTTCGAAGCCCTGGCTAGTGACGCCCTGCGCCGCGCGGTATGGCTGGAACGGCTGGCCGCCCGCGATCGGGATCGGCGCGCCGTCGATCTGGCCGACATTGTCCTGCTCGATGCGGAACAGGGCGACCGAAGTCTGCAGCGCCTCGTTGAAGAAGGCGCTCTTCAGGCCGACTTCGTACGCCTTGCCGTCGAGCGGATCGAGCAGGTTCCGATCGCGATCGTACAGGTTCTGCGGCTGGAAGATCTTGGTGTAGCTCGCATAAAGCCGGTGGTTCGGCGTGATGTCGTAGAGCGCGCCGACATAGGGGATGAACACGTCGTCATCGCCGTAATCGCTGGGGCCGCTCCACGCGAAGCCGGTCTGGTGCCAGCTCGCCAGGCGGCCGCCCGCGATGATCTTCAACGGATCGGCGAGGTTGAGGCGGACCGCGCCATAATAGCCGGTCTGCTTGATCCGCTCCTGCTCGTTGCGCACCGCGGTCGTGCCCCAGACCGGCTCGGGGAAGGGAACGCCGACCTGGCCGACGAGCGGGACGTTCCGCGCCCAGTCGACGAAGGCAGCATCGGGCGTGGAGGGATCATCGAAGGTGAACGGCGCGACGAAATTGTCGGTGTGCCGGTTGAGGATGCTGCTCAGCGCGCCGACCACGACTTCATGATCGCGGCCGAACAGCGAGACTTCGCCCTTCAACTGCGCGTCGAAGCTCTCCTGGATGCTCTCGCCCTTCGACTTGTACGGGTTCGAAAACTGGATCGCGCCGGTTGCCTTGTCGACATTGCCGTAGAGGTAGAGCAGCTGGGTATCGCCGGTGTTCTTGAGGCGATTGTAATTGAGGGTCAGGTTCCAGCGCGGGCCGAACTCCTGGCGCACGGTGGCGTAGATGTTCTGGTTGGTCGAATTCCAATAGGTCCAGTCGGCCGCCGTGGTCTGCGAGCGTGACAGATTGGTGGTGGTGCCGTCGGTGTAGAAGGTCGGCAGCGCCCCCCAGGTCGCGCCCTTGGGCTTGTTGTCCTGGTGGCTCATGCCGGCGCGGACCAGCGTGCTGTCGGTGACGTCGGCCTCGACGACGCCGTAGAGCACCCATTTCGACTTGTCCTGGATGTCGATATAGCTTTCGCCCTTCTCGTAACGGCCGACCAGCCGCGCGCGGACGCGCCCGTCGGCGGTCAGCGCACCGCCCACGTCGCCCGATACGCGCCAGGTGTTCCAGCTGCCGCCGCTTGCATTGACATAGCCGCCCCAATCGGTGCGGTCGGCATGCTTGCGCACGAGATTGACCGAAGCCGAGGGATCGCCCGCGCCCGAGAGCAGGCCGGTCGCGCCGCGGACGATCTCGACGCGGTCGTAGATCGACACGTCGATGCTGGTCTCGCCATTGCCGCCCGCCAGGGTCCACGCCGCCGGCACGCCGTCGACCTGGGTGTTCCGGATCTCGAAACCGCGCGCGTAGAAGGAGTTACGAACGTCGTCGACTTCGTTGACCGCGACGCCGACGCCGTTCTCGATCACGTCGGCGACGCTGATCAGATTCTGGTCGAGGATGCGCTGCGCGGTGACGATGCTCACCGACTGCGGCGTCTCGCGGACGGTGAGGCCGAGCCCGGTTGCGGTGTCGATCTTGTCGGGGATCGTATAGCGGCCGCTGACGATGACCTCATCGTCCGGCGTCGCCTGGTCGGCGGTCTGGGCGAAAGCCGGGCTGGCAAGCGCGGCGAGCGCCGTGCCGAGGGCGAGAGAAAGCTTGACGGTCAAGATAGGTCCCCGATTTCAGACATGGGCCGCGAAACCGCGACATGGGGGCCTTAGTGATATTAAGAACCGTTTGCAACAAGCGCGTCGCGATCCGCTTCAACCGTGAGCGCCGCGCCCCGCGATCAGCTGCTGCGACAGCTTTTGCCAGTCGGTGAAGCCCCAGCGCGCAGGGTCCTCCTCGCTGACCACGAAGTCGGCGCCGCATCCCGAACTCGACAGGAAGATGTCCTCGAGCGTCAGTGGCGAGCGCTCGAGCGCGCAATGGAAGATACGCACCTTGCTGCGGATCTCCCGCGCGCCGTCCGGCAACGCGATGCCGAGGCGGTTCGAACCCATCCGGACGAGAATTCCGGTTGGGATGATGCCGATGCTGCGCAGGAACTTGAACAGCAGCTCGCGATCGAAATGGCCTTGCCAGCCATACATTTCGGTCGCTGCCTTGAGCGGTGACCAGCCTTCCTTGTAGACGCGATCCGACGTCAGCGCGTCATAGACGTCGCAGATCGCGCCCATGCGCGCAGCGAGGCTGATCTGCTCGCCCTTCAGCCCGAAGGGATAGCCCGTGCCATCCATCTTTTCGTGGTGGAGCAGGCTGACGTCGAGCACTTCCTGGGTCACGCCCTCGCCCTGCTCCAGCATTGCATGGCCCTGTTCGGGATGCCTGCGGACCTGGGCGAACTCATCGTCGGAGAGCCGCCCGGGCTTGTTGAGGATTTCGCCGGGAACCGTCATCTTGCCGACGTCGTGGAGCAAGCCGGCAAGCCCCATCGACCGCACGGTCGTCTCGTTGAGCCCGAGCTGGCGCGACAGATTGACCATCAGCGCGCAGACCGAGACCGAATGCAGATAGGTATATTCGTCCTTGGACTTGAGCCGCGCCATGTCGATGAACATCGCCGGGTTGCGATCGACCGCTTCGGAGATGTCGGCGACGACCGGCGCCACCGATTCCGCGTCGATCGTCTGACCCAGCCGGGCGGAATCGAACACGCCCTTTACCTCCCGCTTGGCGCGCGCGATCGTCTTCCTGGCATGCTCGCGGTCGGCCTTGGCGACGTCACGCGGGGTGACCGGCACGATGATCGCGGGTGCGGACTGGGGCGCGGCGCGCGAGACCACCCGTGGCGCGCCATCCGGCGGCGCGAGGCCGCGCTCGACATCGATTACCACGGCCTGCACGTCGCTCGCCAGCACCGCGGCAAGGTCTTCGGGGCGTTCGAGCAGGAACCGCGTGCGCCAGAAGGGATGGCTGAACCACGAGCCTTCGAACCCGTGGATGTACATCCCCATCTTCACCTGGCTCGGCGGTACGCGTCGCAGCAAGTTCGACCCTCGAATCTTTTTCGAAGGGCCGGACTAACATATGCTGGGTTACGCGATACTTAAGGCGCGTCGGCCTCAGGGGCTGCCGGGCAACCCCTTCAGAAACGTCGGATTTCCGCCATTCCCGCTTCGTGCCGTCAGCCGGCAGCGGGGCTCGCCGATGCGGCTGCGAGCTTCTTGAGGTCCGCTTCGGCGCGCGCGCCGTAATGCTGGATGATCTCCGCGGCGCAGATCGCGCCGAGTCGCAGCGACTCTTCGAGCCCGCGACCCTGCGCCTGGCCGAACAGGAAACCCGCGGCGAACATGTCGCCCGCGCCGGTGGTATCGACTAGCTGCTTGATCGGCTCGGCGGGGACTTCGACGCGCTCGCTGCCCTGGAGCGCCATCGCGCCATGCTCGCTGCGCGTGACGACGAGCAGCGGCACCTTGCCGTGAATGTGCGCGACCGCGGATTCGAAATCCTCATGCGCGCAGAGCGCGAGCAATTCGCTTTCGTTGGCGAACAGGATGTCGATCAGACCGTCCTCGATAAGCTTGCGGAAATCGTCGCCGTGGCGCGAGATGCAGAAGACGTCGGAGAGCGTGAAGGCAACCTTGCGGCCGGCGGCGCGCGCGATGTCGATCGCCTTGCGCATCGCCGCGCGCGGCTCCTCGGGATCCCACAGATAGCCCTCGAGATAGAGAATCGCGCCGCCGGCGATCAATTGCTCGTCCAGCGCGGCGGCGGGAAGGAACTGCGAGGCGCCGAGAAAGGTGTTCATCGTGCGCTGGCCGTCGGGGGTGACGAAGATCAGGCAGCGCGCCGTGGTCGGTTGGCCGGCGCGGACCGCGGTGTCGAAATCGACGCCGGCGGCGCGAATGTCGTGCGCGAACACGGTGCCGAGTTGGTCGTCGGCGACCTGCCCGATGAACGCGGTCCGGCCCCCGAGCGCGGCGATTCCGGCAACGGTGTTCGCCGCCGAGCCGCCAGAGACTTCGCGGCCAGGGCCCATCTTGGCGTAGAGCGCGTCGGCCTCTTCGGGCGAGAACATCAGCTGCATCGAGCCCTTGGCGACGCCGATCTCTTCGATGAAGCTGTCTTCGGCCTGGGCGAGAATATCGACGATCGCGTTGCCGATGGCGACGACGTCATGCGTTGGGCTGGTCAATTCATGGGCTCCGATGGGTTGCGCCGACGCCCTAGAGAGCGGCAAAGCATAGCGCAATGATCCATGGCCTTCTCCTTGCGTTCGGGCAATTGCTCGATCGGCCCATCCTGCGGGTGCTGGCCAAATCGCTGGCGCTGACCTTGCTGCTGTTCGTCGCCTTGGGCTTCGCGCTGTGGGCGGCGATGGGCCGGCTGGCGGGCTTCGCCAACGAATGGATGGGATTGGGCAGCCATGCCGGCATGCTCGCCGACGCCGCGACCCTCCTGCTGCTCGCGCTCGGCTGGTGGCTGCTGTTCCGCGCGGTTGCGGTCGCGGTGGTCGGGATCTTCGCCGACGAGGTCGTCGCCGCGGTCGAGGCGAAACATTATCCGGCGGCGCATGCCGCGGCGCGCGACGTGCCGCTCGGGCGGTCGATCGCGATGGGCGTCGGCTCGGCGGCGCGTGCGATCGGGTTCAACCTGCTGCTCGCGCCGCTGTACCTGGTGCTGCTGATCACCGGCCTGGGGACGGCGGTGGCGTTCTTCGTCGTCAACGCATGGCTGCTCGGGCGCGACCTGGGCGACATGGTCGCGGCGCGGCACATGCCTTATGCCGAACTCGCCGGATGGCGGCGCGGCACGCGGCTCCGCCGCTTGACGCTCGGGGCGATCGGGACGGGACTGTTCCTGGTGCCCTTCGTCAATCTGGTCGCCCCGGTGCTCGGCGCCGCGCTGGCGACGCACGCATTCCACCGCGGGAGAAACGCATGAGGTTCTGGATATTGGCGAGCGCGGTCGCGCTGGGCGGCTGCGGCGGCGAGATGATTCCCGCGGCGCGCCCGGCCACCTACGTCCCCGTCCCCGCCGCTGCGCCCGCGCCGGCGAGCGTGACCGCGGTAAAAGGGCAGACTGCGCCGCGGCTGATCGCCCAGTTCGGCACGCCCTCGCTCGACGCGACCGAAGGTCCGGCGCGCAAGCTCCAGTTCGCCGGCCCGATCTGCGTGCTCGACACCTATCTCTACCCCCCCGCAAAGGGCCGCGGCGAGGCCGTGGTCACTTATCTCGACACCCGCCAGCGCGACGGCGGCCCGATCGACCAGGCAAGCTGCCTCGCGGCATTGGCGGCGCGGCGCCCGGCGGGGCGGTGATCCTAGTCGCGCGCGCTCCCCTCCCGCTTGCGGGAGGGGTCGGGGGA